>NZ_JAJVKW010000026.1 GCF_024198255.1 Myxococcus guangdongensis | reverse complement strand
AGGAATTTGAGGCTGTCGCTCGGCGTGGAGGCGTTCACCTGGGGCCGCGTCGATGTGGATGGCCGCGTGGCGATGCAGTTCTTCGAGCGCGCCCTGGAAGTAGGACTGAAGGGCCTCGCGGTCGGAGTTGGGAAGCTCGGGGCGCGCTATCTGGGCGCGGCGGAGCTCCGTTGGAGGTTCCTGGGTGGGAGGCTCTACGCGATGGGGACGAGTGGCACGCTGCTGTTTCCCACGTCGGAAGGAACGCTGCGGCCTGGGGCTTTCGCGTCGGTGGGCCTGGGGGTGGACCATGCGCGCTGAGGCTCTACTGTTGGTGCTGCTGGCCTCGGGATGCGTCTCAACTCCCTACGCGCCTGGACGTGGCGGTGCGTTGCACCAGGAGTCTCGTGTGGGGCGGCCTCCGTCGCCCTCCAACTCGGGACAAAGAGGTGGGAATCCACTCTGGCGTCACGTGGGACCAAGGGTCGAAGCGACACAAGTCGGGGCAGGTAGGGGGCCGCAGGTCGCCCTCGCGCGTCGAGCGGTGCTCGAGGCGATTGACGAGGTGAAGCAATCCATGGAGCGCAGCGAGGCAACGCGCTCCCAGCTCGCGTCGCGTTCGCTCGCTCGTGGGGGGCGGAGTCTGGGTGGGGCCTTCACGCGCTATCTCGACCACGGCGCCAATCAACGGACGTGGCTGCGAGAAGCGCTGGGGAGCGCCATCGTGCTGGAGGGAGTTGCGTCGGAAGTCGGGGACTCGGAGATGGAGGTGGGGGTCCTGCGCATGGCGGGTCCACGACTCCAGTCAGCGATGTTCGGAGCGCTGCTGTTGGCCACGTGGGTGGACTTCCTCCAGCTTGCTGACGCCCTGCTGAGGGACTGTCCCATGTGCGGCACCGAGAAGCTGTTCGCGGACCTGCACCGAGTGCAGGGCTTGATGGAGCCCGCGCTGAAGGAGCTTGCGTCAGGCGACCCCGAGCGCGTCGAGGTGGCTGCGACCGGGATGCCCGAGTTGATGGGGACGCTGAGCGGCGAGTTCGACACGATTCACAGGGACGCGCGCTCGGCGATGGAGGTGGGCGGCAAGGTGATGGTGGCGGTGCAGGTGATGGAGATGCTGGCCCTGGTCTCCACGCTGAAGATGTCGCTACCCCGGCCGCCTCCAGCGGCGCCCGCGACACTCGGTATGGGGCTCGTGATGAGCTCGGGGGGCGTCATGGCGGGCTCGCAGTTGGTTCTCTCCGCCGAGTGGGTGGAGATGATGCGGAGGCTGGTGCAGGCGGGTGTCATCTCGCTTCCGGTCGTGAGCGCCGCGGTCCGCATCCACGGTGGGCAGGTGATGATGGCGCAGGCGCATCAGGACCTGCCCGAGGGCGTGCGAGAGGCGCTGGGTGACAGTCCCGAGGTGCGAGGAATGCACGTGACGGGCAGTGCCGGTGCGGGCATGTCCGAGGCTCCGAAGCACCACGTCATGCCGAAGGAGCACCGCGAGTGGTTCGAGGCGCGTGGCTTCAAGGGTGATACGGACATCGACCAGTTCTGCGTCCGACTGGAGCGGTCCCACCACGAGGCGATTCACGGAGGGGGCGACTGGAAGCTGGGACGCACGTGGCCCGGCGAGTGGAACAGGATGATCATGCGGACGTTGAGCGCGGCCGAGACAAAGACAGGTCGGATGTTGAATCGGAACGAGATCCTGAACATCGTTGCGGACAACATGCAGGAGTACAGAGTCCCGATGAAGTTCGTCACCGGGAGAAACCGATGAGCGACGGAGACGCCTGGCGAGGAAACATCAAGGCCCGGCTGTACGAACGGGTGCGCGAGCATGGGTACGAGTCCATCACGGCCTTCGCGAACGAGCGTCCCACGGCCTCTTTGGTTGCGCTGGCCGAAGAGCTGGGGCGCGAGGACGTTGCAGGAGTGCAGGTTCTCAGTGCCTTGCTCCATGAGGCGGAACAGCGCAGGCAGGTCACGCGCTTTGTTCGCGATGTCCTCGTGCGCATGTTGTCCCAGACTCTTCCCGATGGGTGGCCGGCCGTACTGGACGATGCGAACCGCTTCAAGGTCGCCAAGGCCCTGGGTCGTTGGACCGGATACACCCCGGAAACCCACCAGGAGCAAGTTGCGCGGGTAGGCGATGCTCTCCTCTCCAACCCTCCTGCCGCAGGCTGGCGCCCGCTCGGACCCGACGACGCGCTGCTACGGACGCTCCTGCCCGACGACGAAGCCTGAAAGGAGTCGGGTGAAGCCGCCGCCGCGGTAGCGCTCAGTGCTGCACGGGGGCCACTTCGCGGGGCGCGGAGAAGAGGCTGTCGCGGCCGTGGTGGAGGACCACCTCGCCGTGGAGCACCTCGCTCACGTCGTCGAACGACACCGCGAAGTCGTGACGACGCAGCAGGCCCTTCTCGACGATGAGCTCCTTCTCCGTGATGTCGATGATGCGGCCGACGACGTGTCCGTCATTGCCTCGGACCTTCATGCCCTTGTGAATCTCGGCGCGGCTGAACATGGGAGCTCCCTGGGGGCCGTGGGAAGTACCCCTCGACGTGAAGCTGGGCAGGTGCCCCGCACCGTGCACCCGCTGACGTCGTGACAGCCCTCCTGGACCTCGTCTGTCGCGCCGTGCGCCTGCCCGGTGGCCTGCTTCCCGCGTGGAGATGGAGGCCCCCCCGGTGGTCGCTCGCCGGAGCGTGTCCATCTTGGCCCGGGGAGGTGTGCGCATGGTCGTCGGCTTCATGGCATCGCGGACGGGACGTTGGCTTCGAATCGTGACGGGGTCCTGTCTGGTGCTGGGAGGGCTGCGCGCGGGGTCGGCGAAGGGCGCGGGGCTGGCCCTGCTGGGGCTCGGCCCCCTGGTCGCCGCCTCGCTGGACCTGGTGTTGATGGGCCCCCTGTTCGGCCTGCCCATGCGCGGCGAGGACATCCGCCGCGAGCTGGGCGTGAACGAGGAGGCCTCGCTGCTCAACGGCCACCGCCGCGCGGCCTCGTCACGCGCGGCGATGCTGCTGCACTGAGCTCAGCCCTTGCCCACCTGGAACGGGATGTCGAGCGTGCCCAGCGACTCACCGCTGTTCGCGTCGACGGGGCGCGCCTCCAGCACGACGCCGCTCTCGCGGCCCGTGACGACCTGGAAGTAGATGAAGCCCTGCACCGTGCCACCGTCGCCCAGCGTGCCCTCGGGCAGCGCCTGACGGAGCATGTCCTTCGTGGGCAGCGGCTCCTCGCACTGGTACGCGTAGGGGCCCGGGCCGTACGGCCCATAGAACGGGTAGTACGGGCTGCCCCAGCGTGGGCCGAAGCGCGAGCTCCAACGGGGCCCCCCGCCCATGTACACCCACGCGCGCCCCGAGCCGCCCGTCCCGTCGTCCCTCGAGGAGATGGCGGACTGCCGGAGCGAGAAGGGCGCCAGCGCGGAGTAGCGGAAGCGCGACTCGGTGCCGACGAGCGAGAAGTCCTCGTAGCGGATGCGCAGCGTCCTGCCGCTCTGGTTCTCCAGCCGGACGTAGACGGGCGTGAGGGTGCGCTCCAGGTTCGCCGGTGAGCCCTTCCACGCGGAGGCATCCGCCACCAACCTCACCCCCGCGCCCTCCGCGACGGCCGTGTTCTGGTCCGCGGGGAGCACCTGGGCCTGCATCGTGGGTTTCAACGTGTTGGTGTTCGAGGCACAGCTCGCCACCACCAACAGGGCGACGAGCGGCACGAGCGCGCGCATGAGGTGTCTCTCCTTTGGTGGAAAGGTAACCCTCGCGTGCTGGATGCCGCCCCACGGCGCGGCGCCACCCCGGAACGCCGCCGAGCGGAGAGGGGCCTCACTGACTGGCGGGCGGCGTGGGCTCCGCGGCCGCGTGGGGCCACGCGGGAGACGTCAGGGTGCTCCAGTCCTGCTGCCGCGCCCAGTCCTCGAACGTGTGCCAGCGCACGTCCGGATAGTCGTGCCGCAGCGTGAGGATGTCCGCGTGGTAGCCCACCCGGTCCAACCACTCGTACATCGCCGCCAGGTCCTCGCTGCGCTCGCGGAGGTAGTCCAGCGAGAGCTGCTCGAAGTGGATGCGGTGTCCGCTCACCATGGAGAGCAGCCCGGACGCCTGCTGTCCCGTCACCTCGTCCGAGGCGACGTCGATGCGCTGCTCCAGGTGGCGCTCGGCGTTCTCCAGCACCTTCACGGCGAAGGCGGCCAGGTCCTCGGTCGTCACCATCTGCAGGCCGCGCGTGGGGGGCAGGCCGAAGGCGAGCATGCCGGCGCGCAGGCCCTCCTCGAACATGGGGCTGGTGAAGTTCTCCATGAAGAACGTGGGCCCGAGGATGGTGAAGGGCAGGCCGCTTCGGCGCAGGTGCAGCTCCACGCGGTGCTTGCTGTCGAAGTGGGGGATGCCCGTGAGCCGGTCGGCCCCGGCGACGGAGGTGTAGACGAAGTGCTTCACCTCGGCGAGCCGCGCGGCGTCCACCAGGTTCATGCCGTGGCGTCTCTCCGTCTCCACGCCGGCCTCGAACGGCGTGGCCATGGCGTAGAAGGAGTCCACGCCCTCGGCGACGCGGGCGAGCGTGTCCACGTCGTCGAAGGTGCCCACGGCCAGCTCGGCGCCCAGCGTCTCCAGCGCGCGCGCGCCGGGAGCCTCGGGGTTCCTGACATAGGCGACGACGCGGTGGCCGCGGTGGAGCAGGTGGCGCGCCACGGCGCCGCCCTGCCGGCCAGTGGCGCCGGTGACGAGCACGGAGAAGGAGTGGGCCCTGGTCATGTGTGAACCTCGCGACAGACAGGACTGCGGGATGTCGGGAAGGTGGGGACGATGAGGGCCTGTGGCGAGCGTGGAGGAGGTGGCGCTTGTGCCCTCGCCCGAGCCCGCCGGGCAGCAAGGCGTGCAGGCCCATGCGTTTTGCCTCCCAAGTCGTCCACCGGGCGGGCCGCGTGCGTGCCATGGTGCCGCCGCTCATGAGCAAGCGAGACAAACCGCAGGAATCCACGCTGGTCACGGCCGCCCGCTCCCTCGACGAGGGACTGGAGCGCTTCGAGGCCCTGGCCCAGCAGCTCCAGGACGCGCCCCTCCAGGCGGAGAAGCACCTGGAGAAGGCCTCCGCCACCCTCAAGGCGCTGGCCGACATGGACGAGGAGCTGCGTGGCCGCGTCGCCGGACTGGTGGGCGCCATCTCCCAGGTGCGTGACAGGCAGCAGACCCAGGCGGAGGCCGTGCAGGCGCGCGCGCTGGAGCTGCAGCAGCGCACCGAAATCTTCAAGGACCTGCTCGTGCGCTACGGCTCGCTGGGGCAGAGCGCCGGCGAGCTCAACGTGCGGATGCAGGAGTTCGCGGCCCAGCGTCAGCAGGCGAAGACGCCCGAGGAGAACGCGGCGTTGGCCACGTCGTTCCAGTCGCTCCAGGACCGCATGGGTGAGGTGGCGGACGAGGCGCAGTCGCTGAGCCAGGCCGCGGCGGAGCGCGACTTCAACGACATCTCGAGGCAGGCGGAGTCGCTGCGTCAGCAGCTGTTGTCCGCGCGCAACAAGCTGGCGCTCTTGCAGAAGAGCTTCGGCGGGTGAGGGGCGCTCAGCTCAAGTAGGTGGGGGCGAACTCGTCCGGGCTGTCGATGGGGCGACGTCCGGAGAAGCCGTCGTACATGCCGTGCCAGTGCGAGACGGCGGGCTCTCCGATGCGCCAGCACAGGTAGACGGGCTCTTCACCGCGGTGGGCTCGGAAGTCGACGAGCCCCTGCGCGCCTTTGATTTCCAGGCCCATCTCGTGGAACTGGCGCAGCTCGACGCGGACCTTCTCGAGCAGCGCGTCGCGCTCCTCGCGCAGGGCCTCGTGGTTCGCCAGCGCCTTGCCCTCGGGCGTGCCGAGCGTCTCCACGAGCTGTTGCACCCGCTCCACCCAGGGGCGGATGTGCTCGAAGGTGCGGCTCAAGAGCGGCACCAGTCGATTGGCCTCGTCGACGCTGAAGTAGCGCATGGGCGGGGAGCATGCAGGGCGCTCGGGCGCATGGCCATCCGGGGGGTGGCCGGAGCGCGCGCGTTTGCGCACGGCCTGACGCTCAGCCGCGCAGCAGGGAGGTGTGGTTGTCCTGAAGCCAGCGTTGCGCGGCGTCCTTCAGGGGGAAGGTGTCCTCCCGTCGAAGGAACGCGGGCGAGTGTCCCGGCGAGCAGCGGCCCTGCGCGTCCAGGCCGTCGCCGTCCTCCTCGTGGAGGTCGGCGTGGAGCATGGAGTGGAAGACGAGGTAGTCCACGACGTATGCGGGGATATGGGGCCGGTCCAGCGCGGGGTGGATGCGGATTTCCCTGAGGCGCGCGTCGTAGCCGCCCAGGTGGATGGAGCGCCTGCGGCCCTTCGAGGGGCGGCGCGCCCAGCCGATGTCCACCTGGACCCTGTCGTCGAACCAGTCCGTGTTGAGGCGTGATTGGACGGCGCGCAGGTCGAAGCAGCGGCCGCGTGAGCGCAGCGCCTTGCCGGGGCGGCGCTCGCGGCGCACGAGGTCCTGGTGCTCGCGTGCGTAGGCTTCGAGGAGCGCGCCCGCGCTGGCGTCGGAGCGCGCGGCGTAGAGCGCGATGGCGCGCACCACGTCGTCGGGTGCTTCGAGGAAGAGGTGGTGCACGCGCAGCCGCAGGCCCTGGGCGACGCGGCGGAAGCTCACCAGCGTGGCGCGGTTGTCGGTGAGGCGCAGGTGCACGGGCGCGCCGAGGCGCTGCGACAGCCGCCGCGCGAGGCTCGCGGCCTGGAGGAGCGCGTCCTCGCGTTCCGGGAGGCGGCGCCCGTCATGCGGCTGCGTATGGGGAGGCGACGCCGGCTCGCGGACGGGGCGGGAGCTGGCGCGCGGGATGGACTCCTCGCGCGCGGACCCCGCCGAGTCGAACAGCCCGAGCTGTGAGGGGGGCGGGGCTCCCATCGCCCCGAAAAGGTATGCCCGAGAGGGGGGAGGTTTCCAGCGGGATGCTCGTCCGGCGGGTCGCCAGGCGACAGGCTATGCCGGACGCGTCCTGAACGGGCCCGACACCTCGTACGTCAACCCGCGCCCATCCGGGCCGCGCTGCGAGCTGAGGTACATCCGTCTGCCATCGGGGCTGAACGCCGCGCCCGCCAGCTCCGAGCCCGGCTGTCCCATCACCTGGAGGAACGGCGTCACCTTCCGGTCCGGCGTGAGCAGGCACAGCTGCATGTCATCGCCGTCCTCGCAGACGAACACCTCGCGGGCCTTGGACAGGGTGAGGTTGTCCACGCCTCGCAGCGGCGCGTCCGGGTACGTCGCCGCGTCGTAGAGCACCTCGAGCCGGCTGGTCAGCGGCGTGTACGCCCAGACGCGGTTGTCGTGCTTCGTCGTGAAGTACACGATGCCGCTCTCGCTCCAGCAGCCCTCGCCGCCGGCGAACACGGTCGTCTCCTTCGCGTTGGCCTGCATCGCGGCGGACGTCAGCGGCGAGACCGGCACCCAGCGCACCCGCGCGCCCGAGCGCGCGTCGCTGATGACCTGCGCGGCCTCCAGCGTGCCTTCCTCGAGCGACGGCCACTTCGCCGACGTGAAGCGATAGAAGCGCCCCGTGGGCGTGTCCTCCGTGAGGTACAGGCGCCGGCCCAGCTCATCCACCGCCGCGGCCTCGTGGACGAAGGCACCCAGCATGGGCCGCGCCACACCCTGTCCCGGCTTCGTCGGGTCACACTCCCAGACGAGCCCCTGGCGGTGCTCCTCGCACGACAGCCACGTCCCCCAGGGCGTGGGACCTCCCGCGCAGTTGACGTGGGTGCCGGAGAGGATGCGCCACGCCCCCGTGACCTGTCCCTTCGCGTCGAAGCGCACCGAGGACACGCCGCCGTCGGGGGAGACCTCGCTGTTGCTCGTGTAGATCCACCCGCCATCCGGCTGGGCGAAGCAGGCCCCGCCGTCCGGCGCCATGTGCCACACGTGGTTCGTTCCCGGCACCACGTCGCCGCTGCGGGCGATGACGCGCGAGGTGAAGCCACGCGGCAGTCGAAGCCCGTTCGCGTCCGCGACGTCCGCCATGGCGCCATACGGGCCGATGCCCGGCGTGGGCGGCGCGGCGTACACGTTGCGCCAGAAGCCCAGGCTGCCGAGGGCCAACGAGCCGCCCCCCAGGGCGCTGAATCGCAGGAAGTGACGACGGTGCATGCCCCCGTTGTCGCCCATGTCCTCCGCGAGGGGAAGCGCCACGCAGTGGCGGACGTCGGTGAAGCGACCGTGACGCTCCCGCCATACAGGCGAGCCAGGGGGCTTCCCTGCTCGCCGGGCGACCTCAACGCACCGGCTGCAAGTAGCTCACGCGAGCCGCCTCCTCCACGGCGCTCTGGGTGACGCGGGCCTCGACGAACTCATAGCCCATCAACGCGAAGACGCGGTCCCGGTAGAAGATGGGGCGCGCGTTGCCGTACCAGTCCGTGCACGACTTGCTGCACCGGTCATCGCGAGCCTCCGTGGACGCCACGAGCGTACCCAGGCTCGACAGTCGCAAGTCCGCATCCACCCGCAGGAAGGACACCTCCGCGGAGCCGTATCTCAAGTGACTCCATGAGCCCCCCTGCATCCGCACGGGCAGGCCCATGACCCCGCCCCCGGTCCCATCCGGCTTGAAGAAGAACCCGTGACTGCGCGTCTCGCCCTGACTTGCCCCGGGGCGCGAGAGTGAGTCACTGCGCACGGGCCCACCTTCCGTGAGCGACAGCGTGCTCAACCTCAACCCCAACAGGTCCTGCCCCGCCACGAGCGCGCCCGTGCTCCCCAGGGGCTCCAGCCGCGTCACGGAGTGCTCCAGCGCCAACCGATGCACGTCCGAGGGCACACGCACGTCCGTCACCCACACCGCGCGCTCGCCCCGACTCGAGTCCTGGGTCGTCGCATCACCCGAACCCCACAGCACGTGGTTCCCCACGAAGCGGTTGTGCAGCGAGCCCGTCACGGGCCCCGGCAGCACCGTGAAGTGCTCCGCGCGCAAGCCGCGCAGCTCCGTATCGAACGCCGCCACCGGCGCACGCAGGAGCGCGAAGCGCCCATCGCCGCGTGTCAGCTCCGGCCCCCACATCGAATCACCCTGGCCCGTCGCCACGAGCAACGCATCCAGGTGTCCGTCCTCGTTCTGCCGGAACGAGAAAGGGTCGATGGGCGCGCCGCGCGCACGAAGCGCCCCGGGCTCGCCCCCCTCCAACGGCAACCGATACACCACCGAGTCACGAGGCGTGCGCCGCGTCTCCCCCTCCACCGTCCACCACTCGAAGCCCGGAGACACCCACAGGTACACGGCGTCCCGCGACACGTAGAAGGTCCGCGAGGCGGGCGCCATCAACGCGCGGGCCGTGCACGTGAACTCCGCCGCGTCCAAATCGCAGCGCACCACCGTGTGCAGCATGGGCGTCAGCGTGGTCTGCACCGGCTTGAACACCTCCAGCCGCGAGAGGATGGGGCGCCACGCCGTCGTCTCGTTGCCACGCACCCACGCGCGCGTGGACGGCAGCGAAACCATGCCTGTCGTGAGCGGATAGGGCAGGTAGAACACCAACGTGCCGCCCACCAGTCGGCTCGCGTAGTTGCGGCTGGAGTAGTAGTCGCTCGAGCTGATGAAGTGCGTGGCCTCGTGCGTCAGCCCGCCCGCGTCGTCCAGGCGGAACAGGCCCAGCTCGGTCGCGCCCACCAGGTCGCTGTAGCCCACGACGACGATGCGCCGTCCGTACACCAGCATCTCGTCGTACCAGGAGCCGCGGGTGAAGCCCGGTGCGTGCGCGTCCACCTGCGCCACCGGCTCCAGCGCGCCCGCTCCCTGGCGCACCGTGAAGAGCCGCCCCCGGCGCAGCACCACGAACCAGTCCCCCACCGCCTTGACGATGTCGCCCTCGTCGACGCCGGCCTCCTGGTTGTGGGTGATGGAGGGCTCCGACTCTCCCGGGGTCTGCGGTGACGGCTCTCCGTTCGCGGGCTCACCCCCGCAGCCGATGACGGGGCCGCCGCCCGTGGCCAGGCTCGAGCGAATCGCCTCCACCTGAGCCAGGTGCGCGTCGAGCTCCGCCTCCGAGCCGAAGCGCTCCAGCCGCGTGAAGGTGATGGACTCCACCTCCGCGCGCGTGAGGGCGCGACGCTCCTGGGGACACGCCGAGATGACGAGGACGAGGAGCAACCCCGTCACCAGATGCTGACTCCGAGGACGACGCGATGGGCGCATGGGGCCGCCCATTCAGCAAGGGCCATACCAGGGGTGTACGGCCCCGGCCCCAGAGCGCCCCTCACCCGCGGGAGACACGACGCGGACGCACGAGCGCGACGCGCGTGTCAGGGGCGCTCACGACTCGCGGCACAGCCGGTCCACGCGGCCCAGCAGGGTGGGCAGGCGCGAGGGGCCGTGCATGCGCTGGATGGACTCGGCGGTGGCGGTGGTGCTCAGGCCCACCGCGCTGACGAACAGCGGGCGCTGGCTCTGGCCCCGCAGCACCGGCAGGGCGACGTCGCTGGAGTGGAAGGACGTCTTGGCCACGCCGATGACGGGGACGGCGCGCCCCAGCGCCTCGTACAGGTGGGCTCCCAGGCCCGGCTTGTCCTGGCCGAGCCAGACGTAGCCGTCGACGACGATGGCCTCCAGCGGCTCCGTCACCAGGGCGAGCACGCGCAAGAGGTGGGGCAGCTCACGGCGGTAGAACTGGCCGGGCTCGTACTCCGCCGCGCGAGGTCCCCGGTCCACGTGGTGCCCGGCCTCCACGCCGTCCACCCAATCGCGAAACAGGACGCACGCGGCCACGGTGAGCGCTTCGCGGTAGTCCACATCCACGCAGGCGAGCATCGTCATCTCCTCGGGTCGGCGACGGCCCGGCGCTGACGCACGGGCCGTCGGTCGGCTGACCTCACTGTCTCGTCAAGGCCCGGCGTAGTCGTCGGGCTCCACCCGGGCGGCGCGCAGCTTCTCGAGCACGGCGTCGTCCGGCCAGGACAGCGTCCGGTGTCGCGGAGGCCACGCCCCGGGCACCGGCGTCAGGCAGTGGCCCGCCACCCGGAGCACCTCGGCGAAGGGCACCATGCACAGCTCGTCGTCCGTGCCCTCCTCGGCGACCTGGACGACGACCAGGTCCGTCTCCGGCAGCATCGAGTCCACCTCGCGGCCCCAACTGCACCAGGAGATGGGCCGGTCGTCCCGCTCGCGCACGATGGCGCTGAAGCCGGCGACGAACACATCCAGGCCGCTCTCCTCATGCTGGGCCTCGAACAGCGCCTTCTGCTCGTTGTACTCCAGCATGGCGAAGCGCAGGTGGTTGCCACGGATGCGCTGCGCGAGCGCGTCGTCGCCCGCGCGCCGGTACGGCACCACGCGGCCCTGGTCATCCACCGTGTAGAGCGCGAAGGAGATGCCGCGCGAGCTCGCCGCGTGCTCCCGCTCGGCCACGTCGCACAGCCGCTCCAGCATGACCGGGTCCTGGTCCCCGGTGATGAGCATCATGGAGCGCGTGGGGATGGCCGCCACGGGACGCCCCTTCACCTTGCCCGCGAAGGACGCGAGGAAGCCGGGCAAGAGCAGCCGCGACGCCTCGTAGGTGTCGTTCGAGTCCACCGACCACAGCGCGCTGGGGCGCTCCTCCTGCAGCTCCACGCCCACGTCGCGCAGGGTGTCCAGGTGGGCGTACGCGGCCTGGAAGGCCTCGTCCACGCTGACGCCCCACTGCTCGAGCAGGTCGGGCTGCACGTACATGCTCGTCTCCGGCAGGTCGACCACCAGGAGCTCGCGCAGGAAGGGGAGGGTGCGCTTCTCCACCATGAAGCTGGAGGCGTGCGCGCCCGTCGGCATCTGTCCGCCGAACGAGGCCGCGCGCGGCACGGGCAACAGCCGCTCGCGCGCCTCCTCCCACGTGAGCGAGCTGCCGCCCGGGTTGGAGATGGCGCCGATGAAGCGCTCGATGATGCGCGTGCGCTCCTCGGGAGAGACCTCACGCGTCTCCGCGAAGAGGTTCTCCAGATACGTGCGCATCTCCTTGCCGTGGTACAGGAAGCTCAACCCGTACTCGTCCGGCAGTCGCGTCACCTGCGACACGGCGGGGTCGGCGTTCAACACCGACTCCGTCTCGCGCAGCAGGTACTCCCGAGGGTCCACCGACGCCTGCGTGTCCTCGTCCTTCTTCCCGAGCCCGAACAGCTTCTTGAAGAAACCCATGCGGGTTTCCTACTACAGCCCCAGGTACGTCAGCAGCGCTCCCATGTCCGCATCGGAGAGTGACTCCAGGCTGTAGGCGGGCATGTTGCCGCCGATGTGGAAGAACTGGCCGTGTCTCACTTTCTCGATGACGACGAGCGAGTGGGGGATTCCCGGGAAGAGTTCGTCATAATCCTGTGTCACCTCCGGGAGGATGGAGGCCAGCTCCGTCAGGCGTCCCGCGCCTGTATGGAGTTCCCCGTGGCATTCCTGGCAGGCCGCGCGATACACGGTTTGCCCGCGCTCCAGGCTGCCGCGAGGAACTTCCTGGATGTCCTTCACCACGGTGTAGGGCAGGGCGGGCGCCTGGGCATCCGGGCTGATGCTCACCAGGTACTCGTACAGCGCGCGGCTCTGGGGCGAGTCCACCGGCAGCGGCTGCACGCCGCGCATGAAGCTGACGTAGCAGAAGTTCACCGCGTCCAGCAGGTTCGTCTCGTAGCCGCCCCACCAATCGGGACGCGACACGACGTTGTGCAGCGTGTAGCCGGAGTCCATCCGACCGTCGAGCGGCGTGGGGGTCGTCGCGTGGCAGGTGGCGCAGGAGAAGGCGTTGAACTGGCTCTCCGACAGGCGCGCGTCGCGGAACAACAGCTCGCCGTACTCCGCTGCGGTGGGGGGCTCGGCGTCATCACCACACGCGGAGGCGACGAGCGCGAGCACCACGCAGGGCCCCAGCTTCCAGGTCGCGCCGCTCATCGTCGCCCTCCGAGGATGCTCACCGAGTCCGGGAAGATGCCCACGCGCACGGTATTCACCACCGCGCCGTCGGCCAGGTTCACCGCGTGCAGCGTGCCGGGGCCCACGTGGTCGCCTTCGCAGACGACGAGCGCGTGGCTGCCATCCGGCGTCAGCGTCGCTTGATGCGCGTTGAGACAGCCCTCGGGCGCCAGGTCGATTTCACGTTGGGTGGTGCCCGTCGCCGCGTCGATGACGAGCAGCGCCTCCACGCCCTGGTACGGCACGTAGAGCGTCTTCCCGTCCTTGCTGAAGTCCCCGAACATGGGCGCGCCGTCGAGGCGTTTAGTGCGCGCGGCGTTCATCGTGTTGGTCGCGGACTCCAACACATGCAGCTCGCGGCTCGCCATGGAGCTGACCCAGACATCCCCCGTGGTGGGCGACATCGTCAGCGCGTAGGGCTGGTGTCGAGGAGAGATGGCGGTGCCCGAGCCGGGGGCCACCTTCACGCGCCGGGGCTGCTCGGTGAGCGCGGTGAGGTCGACGATGGCCACCTCGTCGGACCAGCAGGCGATGTACGCGGTGCGCTCGTCCGGAGACAGGCGGATGGCGTGCGGCGCCGGGCACACGGAGACCATGGCCTTCCGGGTCATCGTCTCGGCGTCGATGATGGCCAGCCGCGCGTGCATCTCGTCCTCGGTGCCGCCGCGCTGCGCCACCTCGAGAATCTTCAGCGTGTCGAAGTGCGACTGGTACAGCGTCTTGCCGTCCTTGCTGACGATGACGTCGCCGGGGTTGGGGTCCACGCGCACCGCGCCCACCCGCCGGTTGTCGCGCGCGTCCATCTTCAAGCAGTAGCCGTCATCCGAGCCCGTGCCGTGCGCGCCGTGAGGTCCCGAGCCGCCGCCCGGCACGTAGTTGGAGATGCCCACGTAATAGAAGGCGCCATCCGGTGACACCGCCGTGTGGTGGGGGCCCTCCAGCTCCACCGGGTTGAGCCCCACCGGCACGCGCGCCAGCTCGCGCCAGCCGGGTGTGGTAGCGCCATCCAGCTCCAACAGACTCACGGTGTCATCCAGGCTGTTGGTCACCAGGACACGCCCGCCCGGGCCCGGAGGGGGCACGGTGCTGCCCTCGGTCCATGGCGTGTCGTGCTCGTACTGCAATCCGTCCGGCGGCTTCACGCCATCGAAGGGGCTCTTGTCCTCGGAGCAGGCGCCGAGCAGCAGTCCCAGCGCGGGCCCCCACGCGCGCGCGAGTCGCCCGGTCATGGCGTCTCCGGCTCGATGCGGAAGGTGACGGGCTGGGCCAGGAGGTACGGCCCCTCCTGGATGCGGTTCTGCAGGAGGTACGCGCTCAGCACCTGCACGGACAGGTCCTTCCCCGCGTTCGCCTTGAGCGTGTCCCACGTCGCGGCGTCGAGCTGCCACGACAGGTTCGAGGTGAGCATCTCCACCGGGCACTCGCGTCCGGGCACCGTCACCTGCACCCAGTAGATGTCCCCGGTGAAGGGCGGCAGGTGCGCGTGCGCGGTGGGCAGCAGCCACTCGCCCACCGTTGCCAGCATCGTGCGCGCGGTGTCGAGGGGGCTCGAGGGCGTGGAGCGGGGCATCGCCTGGGCGAGCGACGAGTCCCACGTCCACGTCGGCGCCGCCGCGCCGAAGGCATAGCGCGCGTTGCTCTGGGGCGAGGACAGCTCCGTGGCCTGCGCGTCCGCCTTCGCCAGGTCCCGTGCGTCCACCAGCGCCCGCCAGGCCTCGTCGGTGGCGTCTCCTCCGTAGAGCGGCTCTCCGCACCTGGAGCCCGTGGGCTCGTCGTCACCGCAGGCGGAGGTCAGGGCCAGCAGGGCGGCCGCGGAGGTGGTCCAGAGGAGGCTTCGCGAGAGGGGCTTCATGGGAGGGGACCTGTCGTGGAATGCACACGCCGCCGACCACGGCGCAGCAGGGTGAAGAGGGACAGCAACAACAACAGCGGCGCCATGTTCCCACCCATCGCCCCGCAACCTCCCGACCCCTTGGGACCAGTCGGGGGTTCAGGAGTGGAGCCTGCATCGGTGGTTCCCGCGTCGGGAAGGCCCGCGTCCGGCGTGCCCGCGTCCTCGGGTGTCGGCTCCTCGACGCCGCCATCCGGATACAGCGGCGCGCCGAGCTGCTCGGCCAGCTGGGGCCATCGGCTGGGGCACAAGTCCCGCACCGGCGTGCCGCGCGGACACTGGTGCGTGCCCTGGATTTCGTAGAGGCCGAACAGGTGCTCCCACGTGCTGCCCTGGTCCGTGCTGCGCGCGAGCGCCCAGTCGTGCAGCCACGTGGAGCCGCAGCCGTAGAGCGTGTCGCCCTGGCGCAGCACGCACGCGTTGCCCGTGGGCAGGGTCAACATGTCCAAAGGGCCCGTGGAGGGGCCGCGGAAGAAGTGGTTGAGCGTGCCCACCCACGTCATCTTCCCGTCGGCGGACAGCTCCATGTTGATGAAGACGTCCTGGATTTCGGAGACGATGGTGAACGTCTCGCCGCCGTCATCGCTGCGCAGCATGAAGGTGGAGCCCTGCGACGACACGCGCGCCCACACGATGTCCACCGACACCGGGTCCGCCGCCTCCACCATCAAGTCGTACGGCAACAGCAGTTGCGTCAGCGGGTGCACCACCTCGCGCCACGTCTCCCCCGCGTCGTCGCTGCGCAGGAGGAGCATCCGGCCCTCCTCCTTGCCCGTCGCGTACAGGCGCTGGGGGTTCGCCGGGGACACGCGCACCGCGTTGAGCACCAGGCCCTGACGAAGCAGGGGGGAGGGTGCCCATGTCTCGCCGCCGTCCTGCGAGCGGTACACGCCGTTGGGCCTGCCGTGCCGCGAGGTGACCACGTACAGCACTCGGTCATCGGTGGGGTGCGCCGCGAGGCCGGAGACCCAGGTGTCCTTGAAGTAGGGGTGCGTGTTCCACGAGCAGCCGCCGTCGGGTGAGCGCAGGAGCGCGCTGCCCGTGGCCGCCATGAGGTCGCCGGCCTCACGCCACAGGTAGGCCGTGGGGTTCCAGCCGCCGTAGCCCATCGCGTCCGGGCATATCCACCGGAACGTCTTGCCGGCGTCGCGCGAAATCACCGCGCCGAACGTCGCGCCCAGGAAGAAGTCCTCCGGGTGGCCTCGGCGGAGGGTGACGTTGGACGTCTCGGGCAGGCCCGCGTGGGCGCTCGCCGTCGTTGCGGCGCACACCGCCAGCAGGCAGAGGGCCTGGCTCCAGCGATGAGGGGGGTGACGCGACATGACGGGAGCTCCCGGGGTGGTGACGGCCCATCCCGGACCTTAACGATTGGGCCTCCCACGTATAGCGGAGGGATTCGTGCGGACGGGTGCGGCGCTTTGCCACCCCACCCCACGTGGCGGTGGTGGGGGCGGAAGGTTTTGCAGCCACCACTTCGCCGGTGCGGGTGACCCGTGGGGGACTCGCCTCGGGGCGGCCGGTCTGCTACGCACGAAGCAGACTTGTGGCAGGGGGGAGCACGACATGGCGGGGGCCGCGGAGAGGTCCGACCTCATTCCGGAGGAGGGCGCCCGGGGGCGACGTCTGCCCATGGGTGGCCCTGCACGTTCGGTGTGGGAGGCGGTGATGCAGGGAGCGGTGGACGTGGCGGTGCGGGCCTACGAGGACTTGTCCCCGGGGCAGCGTGAGCGCGTGCTGGTGGACTCCGCGAACGTGCCCGCACAGGCGCGCACGGCGCTGGTGGACGTGCTGCGGCGGGCCCGGGACTTCGCGGGCGCGGCGCGGCTCCTGGAGGCCCAGGGCGCGGATGCCGAGGCCGCGGCGCTGCACGAGCAGGCGGGCTCGCTGCTGATGGCGGCGGAGGCGTGGATGCGCTCCGGAGAGCCCGAGCGCGCGGCGGCGGCCTTCGAGCGCGGCGGCGCGCTGGAGCGGGCGCTGGAGCTGTACCGCTCGCTGGAGGCGCGCGAGTCCATGGCGCACTGCCTGACGCGGCTGCAGCGTCCCCTGGAGGCCGCGGAGGAGTACCACGCGCTGGGCTACGCGCACGCGGAGCTGGAGGCGCTGCGCGGCGTGCCGTCCGAGCACCCCCGCCGACGCGAGGCGGTGCTGCGCATGTGCGCGCTGCTCGACGAGCAGGGTGAGTCCATGCGCGCGCTGGTGCTGCTGGCGGATGCGCGGCAGGAGTCCGCGGCCGCGCGCGAGGACGAGGTGCTCAAGGCCGAGCACCTTCGCCTGCTCCGGCACCTGGGCCTGAGTGATGGCTCGCCCGAGTCCGGTGAGGCCTCCTCGCCGGTGGCCGAGCGGCCGGGCGCGACGCCCGACGGGTACGAGTACCTCAAGGCGATTCCCATCTTCGGGGAGCTGGCGCTGGAGGACCTCAAGGACCTCTACCGCGTGGCGCGGCAGGTGGTCATCCCCGAGGACACCACGGTGCTGGAGAAGGGCGCGCGGGGCACGGGGCTGCTGGTGCTGCTGGACGGCACGGTGGAGGTGTCCAGTGGCCCGGGGCCGGACGCCCGGCGGCTCAACACGCTGGGGCCCGGCGCGTGGCTGGGGGAAATCAGCCTCATCCTGGACGGGCCCACGTCCGCGCACGTGCGCTCCAGCGCCACGGTGAGGGCCCTGCGCGTGACGCGCGCGGACTTCCAGCACTACCTGGCCACCCATGAGGCGGCGGCCCTGCGCATCTACCGGCTGTTCACCCACAACCTGGCGGAGCGGGTGCGGGTGCTCAGCACGTAGGACGCGCGGGGACGGTAGGATGGCGGGATGGCGGACACGCGTGTCGAGGGGAGGGAGCGGGCCGTCCAGCTCGCCCGGCAGGGCCAGCTGGAGGCGGCGCTCGCCGAGTACCAGGCGCTCTTGAAGCACGCCCCCGACGACGCGGAGGTGCGCCAGCAGGTGGCGGAGCTGCTCGAGTGGCTGGGCCGCACGAGCGACGCCGCGACGGCGCACGAGGCCTCCGCGCTGGCCTGGGCGAAGGCATTGCAGCCCCTGCGCGCGGTGGCCGCGTGCGTGGCCCTGGGGCGCCTGGGGGCTCCGGGCTCCGTGCGGGCGCGCACCTCGGCGACGCTGGCCGAGCGCTTCGCGCTGTGCTCGGACGCGTGTGAGGACGGCGTGTCGGGGCTCTTCTCCCGGCTGGGCCGCGAGGACTTCGTCGCGCTGGTGGACGTGCTCCAGGCGCGCGCCTTCTTCCCCGCACAGCCGGTGGTGCGGGAGGGCGAGGCGGGCGCGTCCATGTTCGTGCTGGTGGAGGGCCGCGCGGAGGTGACGCGCGCGCTGGAGAACGGCGAGCACGCGGTGGTGGGCTCGGTGGCGCCCGGGGATGTGTTCGGCGAGCTGGCGCTGGTGTCCGAGGGTCCCCGGCTCGCGAGCGTCGTCGTCACCGAGCGCGCGGTGCTGCTGGAGCTGACGCGTGAGGCGCTCGCGTCCGTGTCCGCGCGCCAGCCGCGCGTGGCGCAAGTGGTGGAGGACTTCTACCGGCGCAGGCTGGTGGACAACCTGCTGCGCAGCAACCCGCTGCTCAGCCGGCTGACGCCCGCGCAGAAGGCCGCGCTCAGCCTGGACTTCAGCCTGCGCCCCATCTCCGAGGGCGAGGTGCTGCTGACCCAAGGGCAACCGGGTGACGCCTTCTACGTGCTCCTGCGCGGCCGGTGCACGCCGTGGCTGGTGCACCCGGATGGCCGGCGCGTGGCGCTGACGGAGCTGCACGAGGGGGACGTGTTCGGCGAAATCTCCCTGCTGCTCGACAAGCCCGTGTCCGCGACGGTGCGCGCGGAGGGCGTGGGCGTGGTGCTGCGGCTGCCTCGCGCCGCGTTCGAGAGGCACCTGCTCAGCCAGCCGGGCCTGAAGGGACAGCTGATGCGCATGGGCACCGAGCGACTGCAGCGCTCCGCGCGCGTGCTGGCGTCGGGCCGCGTGCTGCACGACGGGGATTTGCGCGTCTGAAAGCGCGGGGCCTGAAACGACGACGCCCGGGCTCCCCATGAGGGAGACCCGGGCGTGTCACGCTGCGGCCGGCCCGACGAAGCGGACCGGCGCGGCGTCAGCCGACTACATGGAGTAGCCGAGCGTCAGGCCGAACACGTGCGCGGAGCCGTTGTAGACGCCGGGGATGCCGGGGGCCGAGCTCTCCTTGTCGGAGAGGCTGACGAACTGGTACGCGAAGTCCGCGCGCAGCCCGTTCCAGTTGTAGCCGAGGCCACCGGACACACCGAAGCGGTTCGCGTCCGGCAGGTCCGGCGTCAGCGTGCTGCCCGGGCTGGGGGCCGGGTCGTAGATGAGGCCGGCGCGGACCTGGAAGGCCTGCGTCACGCCGTACTCGGCGCCCAGGTGGTAGTTCCACTTCGCGCGCCACTTCTTCGGCAGCGGGTTGTTGATGGCCGGGTTGTCCGGGAACTCGATGGCGAGCTCCTGGAACGAGGACCAGTCCACCCAGTTGGCGTCGAAGGCGATCTTGAGGTTCTCCAGCGGCGTGACGGCGATGCCCGCGGCGATGGTGGCCGGCAGCGTGACGTCACCCTGCACGCGCGTGTCCGGCAGGCGCGTCTGGAACTCCACCGGCACGTTCTGGAAGTCCGCCTGGCCCTTGAACGACAGGTCCGCGGCGCTGCGGTAGTGCAGGCCGAACGTCACCAGCTTGGGCCACAGCACGGCCTGGACGCCGATGTTGTAGCCCACGCCCCAGTCGCTGCCGCCCAGGTGCACCTGGCCCTCGGACTCGACGAAGCCCAGGGCGCGCTTGAGCTCCAGGGTGGAGCGGTAGATGTTGATGCCGCCGCCCACGCGGAAGCGCTCGTGGAGCTGGTACGCCGCCGTCGGGTTGATGTTGTAGACGGACAGCGCGGACTCCTGGGCGCGGAAGCGGCCCACGAATCCATCCTCCCAGCGGCTGCGCGCGCCGAAGGGCGTGTAGATGCCCAGACCCACCGCGGCCCGGTCGAACGGCTTGTAGACCAGGAACAGGTGCGGCGGAGGCGACAGGGTCGTCTTCTGACCCTGCTCGGTGCCGTTGTCCGGGGTGAACTTGATGGCGGGCAGGATGCCGGTGTCGCCAATCTGCACGTCCAGCTTGTTCACACCGAGGATGTTCGCGGCGTTCGAATAGATGGCGGACGAGTCGTCCAGCCACGCGGCCGCCGCGTTACCCATGCCCGAGGAGCGGGCGCTCTGGGTGTTGATCTGGAAGCCGGCTGCCTGGGAGCTACCCGCGGCCAGGAGCGCGACGAGGGACAGTGTCTTCTTCATGTGAGTCATTCCCCTATTTCCTGTCCGTCAGGACTACTCGTTCGCCGTGCCCGTGTTGAGGAACTCGATGACCTGCTTCTGAGCCCTGTCACGCACGCCGCGGAGCACCGCATTGCCCGGGTCCTGCGCGTTGATGATGAGCAGGAACGCATGGCGCGCGGACGTGGGCAGGAAGTCGACCTGCGCCATGTACGTCTGCACCGTGCGGGGCGCGTTCTCGCGGTTGGCGGACGCGATGAGGCCGTGCGTCACCGGGTTCGGAATCACCTCGTCACCCTGGATGTACTGGATGAACGCCTCGCGGCCCGCGGGGGCCTTGTCGAAGTTCTCCAGCTGCCAGCCGTAGTTGCGCGGCGCGGCCGGGTCCAGGATGGTGCGCGCCAGGACGATGAACTCGTCGAAGCCGGGGGTGCCGGAGACGCGGCCCACGGACTCGAGGAAGGACAGGAAGCCCTCGCGGCGCGCGGCGAACGTCGGGTTGGTGGACGTCAGGAGCGTGTCGACCAGGTCGCCGCCCGGGACGTTGAGGGCGACGCGGCGCATGCGCTCGTTGACGGACGCGGACAGGGTGCCCTGGAAGCCGCCCAGGCTCTGGCCCACGTAGTCCACCGTGGTGGCGTTGAGGTAGTTGCCCTGGGACATCTGGTCGAGCGCGCCCTTCATGCCGTCGCTCGCCAGCACGCGCGTGAACTGGGAGATGTCCAGCACGTGGTGACGGAAGTTGTCGCGCGTGGCGAACAGGTTGGTGAGGTTGAGGAAGTTCCAGCTGGAGACGACCGGGGGGCCGCCCGCGGAGGCGCGGCGGAAGTCGCCACCCTCGCACTTGCCGGTGTTGAGGCACACGCCCTGGCCGGCCGCGGCGCACGTGGCGTCGCCGCCACCCACCGGGTTGCAGGCGATGGCCGTGTCCGGCGCCACGCAGCGACCGAAGGTGGCGCTGCCCGCCGTCACGTCGCAGGTGCCGGTGCCGCAGGCCATGTCGGGCGTGGTGATGGGCCCCGTGCCGGAGGCGGCGGTGATGCCCGCGCAGCTGGTGCGCTCACCGTGGAACACGGTGTCGATGGCGGCCACCGCGTAGCCGGCCTCGTTGAGCTTGTTGGTGATGACCAGCGCGTCGGTGCGGTTGCCACCCAGACCGTGGCCGAAGACCACCGTCTTGTAGCCGCCCGCGGGCGCGGGCGTGGCCGGCAGGATGAGCAGGAACGGGATGTGGTCCAGGTGCGTCGTGCGCGCGGGGTTGAGCGCGCCGTTCACGTCATCCAGGAGGAAGGGCGACAGGAACGTGCCCGCGAGCGCGCGGCCCACGTGCTGGTGCTCCAGGCTGAGCGCCTCCATGGCGCCGATGATGTTGGCCGTCTGGTCCATCAGCGACACCGGGGAGTCCGGCAGCGGCGAGGCGGGCACCTTGTGCAGCGAGTCCAGCACGGTGTGCGTGCTCTGGGTGGTGAAGGCCCACGCCAGCAGGATGTCCTTGCGCGCGACGCCGTTGGCGGCCAGCGCGTCGAACAGGGGCTTCATCGCGGCGCGAGCGGGCTCCACGGCGGCGGCGGTGGCGTCCGGCACGGCGGAGATCTGGCTCTTGCCGTCCACGAACAGCGGCGCGGAGAGCTTCATCAGGGCCTGGGCCGCGGGGACCGCGACCGAGCGGGCCTTGGCGCCCTGGGCGGCCTGCTCCTTCACGCCGCGCAGCACCACCACGGCGTACTGGCTGGCGGGGTCGAGCGGAATCTCGGGGATGATCTGCAGCTGCTGGGGCGCGGGGTCCGCGGCCGAGCCGTCCCGCTTGGAGCTGGACGCGCAGTTGAGGCAGACCTTGACCTTGGGCTGGTTGCCGCCCGGGGTCAGCTTGACGAACAGCACCTGACGGCCCAGCGCGACGGTGGCCGGGTCGACCTTCAGGTCACCCTCGATGATGCCGCGGGTGGGGCCGTTCTCGGAGATGATGGGGGCGGTGGTGGACCAGCCATCCAGGGTGTTCAGGCCCTTGATGAGGTCCTGCACCGTGCCCGCGGTGTCGGGGAGCGGCAGGTTCAGACGCGCGGGGGTGGTGGCCGTGCGCGGCACGCGCAGCAGGTCGTTGGGGAAGGGGATGATGCTGTTCGTGGGGTCGAACGTCATCTCCGGCTGGCTCATGATGCTGAACGTCCAGGCCAGCACCAGGTCGTTGCGGTCCAGGCCGTTCTGCGTGGCCACCAGGTCCAGCAGGGGCGCGTAGCCCAGGCGCATCTGCTCCAGGCGCTTGGCGCTGTTGAGCTGGTCCGCCAGACGCTCGGCCGGGTCACGCTTGCTGGAGGGGATGAGCTCCGTGGCGAGCGTGCAGTTGTCGGAGGCCAGGTTGCCTTCGGGACAGTTGACCAGCGGCAGCGTGGAGCTGGCGAGCGACCAGGTCGCGGTGCCGATGATGGACTTGCCGTCCTTGGTCTTCACGCCCTTCTCGCCGCCCACGATGACGACGGCGTACTTGCCGCCCTTGGGCCAGCCCTGGGGCTGCGGCGGGATGACGGTGATCTGGCTCGTCGCCTCGCGGTAGCCGATGGTCGGCGTCACCGGGCCGGTGACGGCCCCGGACAGGTTGATGAACTTGACCGTCGACGTGTTCACCGTGTTCGCGTCGAGGTTCTTCACCACCGTGCTGGCGATGGCCGTCGTCGGGAAGCCGTTGAGCGTGTTGAGGTAGTCCCGCGTGAACTCCTGCTCCGCGGCGGGCGTGTTCGGGTTGACCGGAGCGTTGACGATGGGGTCGCCATTGTCATCCTTCCCCATGGCCAGGTCATTCGGAGAGGGGACGACGGCAGGCGACGCGGAGGGGTCGAACTCCGCGACCTGGACGTCGGCCGGGTTGACCGCCGGGTCCTGCGCGATCTCTGGATCACACGCTACCGTGCCCAGGGCCAGAGCCCCGAGGAACAACGCCTTTTTCATGGATACAACCCCCTCCGAGTCCAAGTTTGGACTGCAGGACTAGGTGACAGTCGGGTGGCGTACCACGTAAGCGGGTTGGCTGAAAGTGATGGGACTTGACGCGTCGTGTCAGTCATGCACGGCGGTATGCCCGAGTGGCACCGTCTGTCTTTGACACACTGCGCCGGGGGCAATCACCGCTACGCTGGGCGGATGAACCGACTGCTGAGTGTGCTGGTGACGTGCGTGGCGATGGTGGCGTCGGCCCAGGAGGCCGGGGGGCTGACGTGGACGGCGCCGAAGGAGTGGGAGGCGCAGGGGGAGCGGCCGATGCGCGCGGCGACGTACAAGCTGCCGGCGGCGAAGGGCGACGCGGAGGGGGGCGAGCTGGCGGTGTTCTACTTCGGGCAGGGCCAGGGCGGCGCGGTGGACGCCAACGTGAAGCGGTGGCTGGGCCAGTTCCAGACGGCGGATGGCAAGCCGGTGGACAAGGTGGCCAAGACGAAGACGGAGAAGCTCAACGGCATGCCGGTGACGACGGTGGACGTGAAGGGCACGTACGCGGGCGGAGGCCCGATGATGGGCCCGTCCACGCCCAAGCCCGGCTACCGGCTGCTCGGCGCCATCGTCGAGGGCCCCGAGGGCGCGCTGTTCTTCAAGCTCACCGGGCCGGAGAAGAGCGTGGCGGCGTCGGAGAAGGCCTTCCGCAAGCTGCTCGAGTCCGTGAAGAAGAAGTAGCCGTCTTGCTCGCGTGAGACATGTGACACGCCCTTGGACGTGAAACATGTCTCACGCGGGCAGGGGCTTCAGCGCGTGTCGCGCGCCGTCCTCACGCCGGCCTTCTTCGCCGCGAGGTCGGGGATGAGGAGGACCTCGATGCGGCGGTTGCGCGCGCGGCCCTGCGGGGTGGCGTTGGCGGAGATGGGGCGCATCTCGCCATAGCCCGCGGCGAGCATCCGGCGCGCGGGCACGTTGCCGTGCTCCTGGAGGAAGCGCACCACGTTGACGGCGCGCGCGACGGACAGCTCCCAGTTGGTGGGGAAGGTCGTCTGCAGCTTCTGCGACGGCGGCGAGTCGTCCGTGTGGCCCGACACCTGGATGGCCTTGTCGTCCACCTTGGCCAAGACGCCGCCCAGCCGCTTGAGGACCTCCTGGCCGCGCTTGCTGATGCTCGCGTCGCCGGAGTCGAAGAGCACCTTGTCCACCAGGTCCACCTGGATGCGGCCCTGGGCCTGCGACAGCTTGATGGCGCCCTCGGCGATTTCGGCCTTCATCTTGTCCTGCAGGTCATCGTAGGTGGCCTTGAGCTTGGCGAGCTCCGCCTCCTGCTCCTGCACCGTCTGGCTGAGCTGCTCCTTCTCCGTGTGGAGCTGCTCCTTCTCCGTCGTCAGCTTCGTGTGCTCGGTCTGCAGCGCCGTGAGCTTCTCCTCGGCCTGTTGACGGGCGGCGTCCGCGTCACGGGCGCGCGCGGTGGCCTCGTCCGCCGCCTTGCGCGCCTCCTCCGCCTGCGCCTGGGCCTGCACCGAGCCGCGGTGCGCCAGGTACAGCACGCCGCCCGCGAGCAGCACCACCAGCACCGTCACCAGCCAGGGCACCCAGGCCCGCCCTCGCTCCGCTTGCATTCAGGACCTCCAAGGGGATGTTCCTGAAACACCGTAATGACGACACCCGGGTGCGCAGCAAGGCGCCCCGGGTGGGTTCAGGTATCCAGAGGTTCAAGGTTGCAGCGGGAGCGCAAACCCCGCACCGCGCGTCAGAACGGGAACCAGGAAGGCCGCACGCTGCGCACGTCGCTGAGGACGTGAGACAGCTGCGCGTCGAAGTCCTTGAACGTCTGTCCATCCAACCAGAGGGCTTCAATCTGTTTCTGACCGAGCCGCACCTCGTGACGTTTGCCATTGGCGGCGGTGGCGACGACGGTGTCCCCGCCGGTGTACGTCACCTGGAACTTCTCGCCCCAGATCTGGACGTCCTCGCTGAACCTCAAGTCCTTGGGGACCTGGGTGACCAGGTTGGTGCCGCGCGAGCCGGGGACCTTCATGTCGTCCATGAACTCGCGCAGGAAGTCGCGCGTCACCTGGCGCGTCTGCTGGTCCAGCTGGGGGTCCACCTTGGCGTCGTAGCCGAAGCCCAGGATGGTGTTGCCCTGCTTGGGGTCATCCAGGTTCCACGTGGGCACGGCGAGCATGAACTGGTTGGCGCCGGGCTTCGCCTTGTCGCGCCAGTCCTGGGCCTCGGTGGCGTTGTCCTTGAGGAGCGCCAGGCCGTTGAAGCCGTTCCAGATGGCGTCATCGGTGTCGAGCTGGCCGGTGGGCAGCGGCTTGGGCTGCGCGGTGCCGTTGGACGGGTGCGTGCCGCCGCGCGGCTGCAGCGACGCGCCAATCTGCGGCAGGTCATTCTTCGCGTAGCCCATGGGCAGGTTGTCCAGCGTGCCGCCGTCCACCAGGTGCATCTGCCGGCCGGTGACGGGGTCCACCACCTGCACCGGGTCGAACACGCCGGGGATGGCCATGGAGGCGCGCATGGCGAGCGCCACGGGCGTGTCCGGCGTGGTCTCCTGGCTGAAGACGAAGATGCGGTCCTGCGCGCTCTTGAAGCCGCCGTCCGGCACCGCGCTGTCGTAGGCCTTGGCGGCGATGAGCTGCAGGGGAATCTTCAGGTCCGCGAAGGTGACGGGCCGGTCCGTGATTCCGGTGAGCTCGCGCAGCTTCTGGTCGAACATGTCGAACGCGGCCTGGCCATCCAGCAGGCCACCGTCGTTCAGGTCCAGGTCGAAGTCGTACAGCTGGCCCAGGCGCGGGTCCTTGGCCACGTCTTCAATCTGCTGCGGCGTGGCGCCCGTGGCGGCGAACGCGGCGGCGATGGAGCCCGCGGACGTGCCCGTCAGGCTCACCGGCACCACGCCCATGTCGCGCATCTCCGCGAACATGGCCGCGTAGCGCTTGCCCTTGCCACCACCCCCCTCCAGGCTCAGGTGCACGCCCATGGGCTCGCCGCCCTGCACCGGCATCCCCGCCTCGGCGCGGTTCTGCGCGACGGAGGCGGTGTACTCGGCGGCCTTCTTCGCGTCGCCACCGGCCACGATGTCCAGCGCGGAGGGCGGCTTCGTCACCGGCGTGCCCGTGGGGAAGCGGCTCGCGTGGACCTGGCCGCCCGGCAGCTCCTTCGCCAGGAACTGCGGATCCAACCACAGCGAGCCCGGGCGCGGCGCGGTGGCGCGCGTGTAGCCCGTCGTCTTCGTCAGCTCCGCCTCCGCCTTCTCCAGCGCGGCCTTCACTTGCGGATAGCGCGGGTGCGTGGAGGGCAGCATGTCCAGGTGCGCCGCCAGCGAGCGCACCTGGCCCAGCGTGTCGCGGAAGTCCTTCGTCTGCGCGACGAGCTCCTTGCCCTGCTTGTCGTCGATCTTGGGCGGGAGGATGCGCTCGAGCACCTTGCGCAAATCGCCCAGGTCGACCTGCAGCAGCTTGTCGAGCGGAATCTGGAGCGGCTTGCCCGTGAGGGTGATGCCCGCCCACGGCGTGTTCCCCGCGCCCGTCGGCTTCGGCAGGCCCAGGCGCGACAGGTCCGGCAGCTTCGCCTCAAAGCCGTCCACCAGTCGGTTGGCTTCGCGCGCGACGTTCTGCAGCCCCTGGCCCATCCGCTCGAGCAGGTTGGGCTTCGGGGTCTCCGCCGGGCGCGCGGCCGCGGGCTCGGGGGCACGACGCGCCGCGGCAGACGACGTGGAGGAGGGCAGGGGCTTGATGCTCATCGTGGTGACTCCACGGGACGCGTCGAGGGGGTGGCGGCGCTGCAGGGGGATTATCGCGCATCCGGCGTCGCGGGTTGTGTGTCGACTGGCGAACCGTCATCTCGGCCCGGCAAGGCACTTGCTACGGGAGTGGATCAGAGGCGCCTGACGCCTGCTTTCTGGAGGCCTTCCGTGACGACGTGCCGCAGCCCTGAGTTCGAGATGCTCGTTTCCCGTGCCGTGACGCTCTTCCCGGAGGACACCGTCCTCTCGGCGCTCCAGGTGATGCACCACCACGCGATGCACGCGCTGCCCGTGGTGGATGGCCGTGACGGAGCGTGGCTGGGGGAGGTGTCCGAGGATGAGCTGCACCGGCTGTCCGCCTTCGCGCCGCTGGCGCGGCTGGCTGAAATTCTGACCGCCAAGGCGCTCGCGGGGACGGAAGAAAAGACGGTGGCCCCCACGACGACGCTGCTGCTCCACGCGCCATCACCCCGGTGGCTGCATTGACGCGCGCCAGGCCCTCCGGACCCGGCGTGGAGGAAGCAAGCGTCCGGGGTGGTGCGGACGAGCAGGCGGGCCGTGCGTCGGTGAAGGGCGCACGCTCCACCGCGCGCTCCTCGGACGCGGCGCGGGAAGTGACTGGGGGCCGGCTGACGGCTCGCACCGAGGGGTGGGCTCAAAATCATCCCGAGAGGTCACAGCCTGTTCCCGGTGGCCCCGGGCCAAGAGGGACTCGATTCCCCGGGGGACGGAGGAGGCTTGGTATGAAGGCAGTGGCGATCATCCTCGCAGCGGGCGAGGCCCGGCGGATGGCCCACCCCAAGGCGCTCATCCTGCACGAAGGCGACAAGAGCTTCCTTCAGTCGCTGGCGTCGACCTTCGTCAAGGCGGGCTGTCAGGTGCTGGGTGTGGTGGGGAAGGATTCGGAGGCCATTCGCAAGCAGCACCCGGGAATGGACCTCCGGGAGTCGGAGCAGTGGCGAGACAGTCAGATGGCCTCGGTGAAGACGGGGCTGGACGCGGCGCTGGCGGAGGGGGCGGACGTGGTGGTGCTGCATCCGGTGGACATGCCGGCGCTCAGGACCAACACGGTCAAGTCCATGCTCAAGTTGATGGGGGACTCCGAGGAGATGTTGCGTCCGGAGTTCGAGGGCGCGCCGGGTTGGCCGGTGATGATGTCGCGCGGGATGGCGGAGCAGCTCCGCGCGGCGGACGGCGAGCAGCTGGAGGCGGTGCTCAAGAGCATGCGCGTGCGCCGGGTGCCCATGAAGGACCCGGGGGTGCTGGTGAACATCAACGCGCCGGAGACGTACGAGCGGCTGTTCGGCTCGGCGCCGCAGCTCGCCCCACCGCCCTCGCCGCCCAAGCGCAAGGGCAGCGGCAAGCGCGGCTCGGGGCTCACCACGGTGTCGGATGTCGGCGAGGGCTCGTCGGCGCCCATGGCCGCGGCGTCGGAAGAGTAGTCGGGGAGAGGTCGGAGCCTTCCTCGTGGAAGGTGGCTCCGGCCTGTCGTCGCGCGCGAGCGGCGAGCGCTCGCCCATCGCGCGCGGGGCGGGAGGTCAGAAGGTGAGGCCCAGGCCGAAGTAGGGCCCGCCGAAGCCTTCCTCGTGTTCGACGCCGTCCACGTGTCCGGCGTCGTTGAGGTACAGCGCGCGCCAGCCGCCGCGCACGTTGAAGCCGCCCAGGTGCGCCGCGAGGCCCGCCTGGATGTCCACCTGTCGATGCGGGAAGGGCGTGGCGTTGAGCCGTGCCTCCACGTCCAGGGGCGACGCGCCGATGCACGCCTCCACGGACGCGCCGAAGCTGGGGCCCACGAAGATGATGCTGGGGGCGTGGGCGCTCGACAGGCCCGCCTCCACGCGCATCCGTCCTCGCGCGCTGGCCCACAGCGCCGCCGTCAGCCGCGCGCTCAGCAGGGTGATGCGGTCCTGGGTGTCGGAGCCGTCGTCGGCCTTCAGCGACAGGCCGGTGATGCGCGTGTCCACGCCCAGCCGCCGTCCCTCCATGGCCATGAACACGCCCATGCCGCTGCCGTCCTTCAGCCACTCCGCCTGCGCGCCCATGCGCACCAGCAGGGGCACGGGCTCGTCGCGCCGGCGCGTGGTGCTCGCGCTCGAGCGCAGCGAGGACGCGCCGGTGGAGGCGGCGCCCACGCCCACGAGCGCGCCCGTCACGGGGGCCCTCACGCGCCTGCGCCTCCTGCGGGGCGCGTCATCATTGTCGGCGCGCGGAGGCTTCTCGCCGATGGCCGTCGCGGGGTGGGGCGAGGGGGCGTCGTCGCGTGTCCCGCCCACGGGGGAGGCCGGGTGCTCACGGCGCGGCGACTCGCGCCGGGGACTGGAGGCGGCGGGGGACGACGAGGAGGAGCGCTTGCCGAAGCGGGCCTCGGCGAGGGCCGGCTCCAGCAGGACGGTGGCGGCGAGCACGAAGCCCAGCACGGCCTTGGATGAGGGCAAGGTGCACTCCTCGGGGACGGGGACGACGGGGAGCGACATTCAAGGGCGCCGGGCCCTTCCCGGCCATGGCCCCCGAGGGTGGACGGCCGTTGCCCATCCGCTGCTGTACGGCCGTGGGCAGCGCACACGGCGCCGAGTGCGCACGACGTGACAGCCGGGCCACGCGAGGCTCACGCACACGACGCTCGCGCATGCGGAGCGCCCGCGCGCGGTGCATCTCCTCTTCTCACGGGCACCGGGCGTATCCGCCTGCTCGCACCCTGCGGATGCTCACGGTCCGACAGTGAGGCGCGGTGGGGTGGAACGGCCCGTGTCAGCCCGGGATGGAGGCACTAGGGTGGCAATCGTGACCCACGTGGTGATGCAGCCGACGGTGCTCCTGGTGGAGGACGACCCGGACCTCCGGGGCGTGATGGCGGAGGCGCTCCAGGCCGAAGGCTACGACGTGAACATGGCCATCAACGCCCGCGAGGCCGTGCGGGTGTTGGCGGCCTCGGAGGTGCCTTGTCTGGTGTTGGTGGACCTGGAGGCGCCGTGTGTCCAGGGGGCGTCGCTCCTGGAGACGTTGAAGCAGGACGCGCGCTTCACGGGCTCGCGGGTGGTGGGGATGCGCGCGGAGTCCGGCCCGTGCCCTCAAGGGGCGGTGGCGCTCCTGCGCAAGCCCGTGCGGCTCAAGGACCTGATGGCCGTGGTCCAGGCGCACTGCCCGGACCCCCGGTCGGACACCGCGCAGCGCGTCAGTAGGTGAGGCCCAGGCCGAAGAAGGGGCCGTGGAAGCTGTCGCGGTGCACCACGCCGTCCACCTCGCCCGCGTCGTCGAGCACCATCCCCCGGTAGCCGCCGCGCAGCACGAGCGCGCCCAGGTGCAGCGCCAGCGCGGCGCTCGCGTCCACCTGCCGGTACGGGAAGGGCGTCACCTGGGCGCGGGCCTCGAAGTCCAGCGGGCCCGCCAGGCACGCCTCCAGGGACAGGCCCATGCTGGGGCCCACGAAGGCGATGTCCGGCGCGGTGGCGGTGCTCACGCCCGCCTCCACGCGCAGCCGCGCGCGCTCCAGGGAGACGAGCGCCCACGTCAGGTGCGCCTCCACCAGGGTGAGGCGGTCGGTGTCGTCGGTGCCGTCGTCGGCGTCCACGGCGATGCCGGTGACGCGCGCGTCGAAGCCGAAGCGCCGGCCCTCCAGGCCGATGAAGAAGTCCCCCGCGCCGCCGCTGTTGATGGGGCCGCCCTGCAGGCCCAGGCGGAAGGAGAGGGGCGCGGCGTGGCGCTCCTGGCGCAGCTCCCCGCGCTGCCGGGGCTCGTCCGCGACCCTCAGCCGGTGGTTGCCGCTCGAGAGCACGAAGGCGAGGAAGCCCAGGCCCTCCACCACGTCGGCAGCGCCGGACGAGACGTGGCGGCGGTTGTTGCTCCGGCGGCGACGGGGCCGGTCGTCGTCGTCGTCATCCCGCGAGCCCACCGGCGAGGCCTCGTGGGTGTCGTCCTTCTTGTCGTCGTCCTTCTTCGAGTCGCTCTGCGAAGGCCGCGAGCGCTTGCCGAAGCGCGCCTCCGCCGACGTCGTGCCCAGCATCAGGCCCAGCGCGAGGAAGGCACTCAAGGCGGAACGAAGAGAGAACACGGCGGGGCTCCTGGGGCGGTGGCCGTCGGGCGGCGACACGGGTCAGGACGACTGTCCGCCTGCTTTATTCATCCACCTGGAGTGTACGGGCCGTCGCCCCCACCCCCGGCGAGACAGGGGCCCGGGAGGTGGGTGACGACCCTCCCGGGCTCCCGGGGGCTACTTCTTGCCGCAGAGCTTGGGGTTCTTCACGCAGGCAATCGCGAGGCACTGGGAGGCGGAGCGCTGCTCGCAGCCCTTCTTGCAGCGGGGCGGGGAGAAGCTGAAGTCGCACTGCGCGGGGTCGCACGTGACGCGGTCGCTAGGAGGCAGGGCGTCACAGGGGCTGTTGAGGACGGTGGTGATGGACTCGAAGTAGTAGTTGCCGTCCGTGTCGGAGCAGGACTCGAAGTCGCCATCGCTGGTGACGACGGGGCCGTCGTTCACGTCGCAGCGGGCCGCCTTGCCGTTGAGGGCGCCGGGCTCGCAGGGGCCCACGGTGCGGGCCAGACAGCCGTACGCGTTGCGACCGCCGACGACGGCGTTGGCGCAGACGCGCGAGGCCAGGTGCACGTCGCCCGCCACCCAGTCCCGCGAGTAGCAGGCGTGGGCGTTCTGGTACGGGTATCCCGTGAAGTCGGGCTTGGAGATGAAGGGCGCGTAGGTGTCCATGTTGATGTGCACCTCCACGTTGAGTCCCTTCGGGTCCAGGATGTTTCCGAAGAAGGCGCCCTCGCGGAAGGTGAACGCGCCGAAGGACTCGGTGGGGTAGCGGCCGTGGGTGACGGCGGGGCGCACCCAGGAGCCGGGAGGCGAGGAGCGGTCGTACGGCGCGGACATGAGGCTGTACCTGCCGCCGCGGGGACAGGTGAAGGTCGCGCTGGGCTGCGCGCCCCCGCAGTCGTTGCCCTCGCCGGACGCCAGGGCGTTGGCGGCCTCGCAGCCCCGGGGCTGGGCGCACACGCGCAGCACGCGGTCGCCGTCGCCCGAGCCGAGCGTCGTCGTGCACGCCGTGTCCAGCCGGGGGGCGCCCGCGGCGATGGTGACCTGCTCGCCCGGGGTGCACGTGCCCACGCCCTCGCCCACCCAGCCGCACTCCTCCCACGCGCCGCGGCCGCCCTGCTCACAGGGCAGGAACATGGGGTGCCACTGCTGGGTGACGCCCGTGGGGTTGAAGCGCCGGTCGTCGCGCGGGTGCTCGCCGCGCATCGAAATCTCCACCGTGTGGCCGTAGGCGTTGTTGCGCGACAGCAGGCACGCGCTCACGTAGCCCAGGCACTGGGCGCTCGGCGCGCGGAACTCCCACTCCGGGCACAGGCCCACGCCGCCCTCGAAGGTGTGGAGCTCCTTCTTGCGGTCCATCCACTCCACCTTGGACTTGGCGGGCAGGGCGCACTCGACCAGGTAGTGCATGACGTTGCGCGCGGCCGGGTCCTCCAGCTGGTAGCGCAGGCGCGAGTCCGTCTCGAAGGCGTACGTGGTCAGCGGCTGCGTGTTGAGGGCCTCGAGCGCGCGGTAGTTGGTGGTGAGGGCGTTGAAGGCCAGGTCCGCGGTGGACAGCGAGTTGAGGATGCGGATTCCCGGCTCGGCGCTGGCGGGCGAGAGCGGCAGGAGCGCGGTGAGGCACAGCGCGGTCAACAGGAGCCTGGAGGGAGCTCGGAACTTGAAGGACGACATGTGATGAGGACCTCGCGCGGAAGATGACGCGAGGACCCAGGTAGCACGTCGCGGGCCGTGCACCGCGTCACAGTCCTTCCAGGGGGTTACGCGCGGGGTGGCGGCGGGGGCTGTTGCCCCCAGGTCCACACGGCCCGGCGGGTGTGGACCTGGAGTCCACGCCCCCGGGGCCTTCAGCGGCGGTGGGCCTTCTTGCCCTTGGCGGGCCGACGGGGCTCGGCGCGGCCCTGGGCGGGGGGAGGCTCGGCGGTGGGCGCGGCGCAGGCGGCGGCCGCGCTGAGGGCCTCCTCGCGGGCCGTCTGGTGCTGCTGCTCCAGCACGCGCAGGCGCCGGGCCATGGCCTCGCGCAGGGCCTGGAGCTCCGCCACGCGGGCCTCCGACTCGGCCGCCTCGCGCTCCAGCTGGACGCGGCGCTCGTGCAGCGCCGACACGGAGCGCGAGCCCGCCCAGGCGCCCGTCGCGCCCAGCACGCACGCTCCGACCAGCAGGCCCCAGGGCAACCACGCCCGGCGCCACCGCGCCGCCTCGTTTCGCCGTGTCGCTTCCATGCCCCCCGAAGGCTAGCGAGTCCCCCGCTGTAGGCCTCAAGGTGGCGGCCCTGCCACCTGATTTACAGGGGGACCTCAAGTTTACAGGGCGGAAATGGGGCGCCCGGGCTTGATTCGCGGGCCGTGGCGGGGCGTCATCCGGCCCCTTTCCTCCAACTTCAGGAGCCGGTGGGCTGATGGCGATTGCTTGTGTGGTGCTGGACTTCGACGGGACCTTCACGGACGTGGCGACGGAGAGCGCGCCGTTCCTGACACACTTTCGTGACGGACTGGCCCACGCGTTGGGGCAGGGCGTGGAGCAGGCGTGGGAGGAAGAAGTCGCGGCGCTGCGCGCGGGTGCGGACATCCTCGGCTGGAACCTGGGCGGCAAGGTGGTGGCGCCCGCCACGGCGGACCCGTACCTGACGGCGACCACGGCCGCGCACCGCATCTTCCAGCGGCTGTCGGTGGGCACGGACGAGGCCACGCGCTCGGAGGCGGTGCAGAAGCTGTATCGCGACTCGTACGTGCACTCGGCCACGGCCTTCAAGCCGGAGGCGAAGGAGGTGCTGGAGGCGCTGCTGGCCACGGGGCTGCCCGTCACGGTGGTGACGAACGCGCACACAGAGCTGGTGGTGAAGAAGCTCGACACGCTGGCGCCCAAGGGCCGTGAGCGGCTCCAGGTCTCCGGTGACGCGCGGAAGTTCCTGTTGGACGCGCCGGACGTGACGGACGCGCGCTTCGACGCGCTGCCGGAGACGCAGACGCTGGAGGGGGTGCTGCGCCGGCCGGTGTACCTGCGCCGGGGCCGCTACTTCGAGGCGCTCAAGCGCATCTGGGACACCACCGGCACGCGGCCCGACCAGACGCTGGTGGCGGGCGACATCTACGAGCTGGACCTGGCGCTGCCGGCCGCCCTGGGCGCGCACGTGCAGCTGGTCGCGCGCGAGAACGTGCTGCCGTACGAGCTGAAGGCCATCGAGCAGCTCGGCGCCCGCGGCGGCGTGGACAAGAGCCTGCACGCGCTGCTGCCCCGGCTGCGCTGAGCCGGCGCGATATGGTGGACCCCGGTGCCGCGTTGAGTCAGGAGCCGGGGCCTCCGCGTGCCCCGCGTCCTCACGCTTCGGAAACAGGGGTGTCCATGGGCTCGCGTCGTCCGCTGTCGCTGTGCCTCTTCGCCGCGGTGCTCGGGTCCGCGTGCGTGTCCTCGCCGCGCGCGACGACGGGCACGCGGCAGGTCACGCTCACGCGCCCCGCCAGGGCACCGGGCTGCGCGTTCGAGGTGTTCGAGCAGGGCGAGCCGCCGAGGCCCTACGCCGAGGTGGGCACGTTGGCGATGACGACGAACGAGTACCTGGGCGAGGAGGGCCGCAAGGCGCTGCTCCAGGAGACCGTGTGTCTGATGGGCGCGGACGCGGTGCTGCTGCCCCGCCCCGCGGAGCGCAAGCTGGCGGGGGGCCAGCGCGTGCGCGAGTTCGAGGCGCGCTTCATCGCCTGGACGGACGTGCCCGCGCCGGGGGTGGGGGAGCCGCCGCCGCTCGATGCCCGCCCCGCGCCCAAGGCCGAGGACGGCTACCTCATCATCCCCGTGGACCCCGAGTGGACGGGCGAGTCCATCGGCACGGCGGTGCGCGAGGCGCCGGCCCGCGCGGAGGGGGCGAAGTAGCAGACCCCAGTCGCACCCAGCCTCGGTAGGAAACACGAAGCCCCGCCTCCCGATGAAGGGAGCGCGGGGCTCGGTGCGTCAGGCCTTGGCGGCCGGAACTCCTAGACCTTCGCGCCCGGGGTGGGCTGGAAGACGTCGTTGAACTCGGTGATGGCCTTGTTCAGCGCCGCCTTGATGTCGTTGGTCAGCTCGCGCTTGGCGGAGATGTCCTTCGCGACGTTCGGGTGCTTGCCGTCCGCGAACTCCAGGAACTCACGCATCCAGCGCACCACGTCGGAGACGGGGACGTCGCGCACCCAGCCGCGCTTCTTGGGGTCGTCGCGGTTGGTGGCGGCGTAGATCTGCATGACCTGACGCTCGACGGAGAGCGGCTCGTACTGGCCCTGCTTGAGCAGCTCCACCATGCGGGCGCCACGGGCCAGGGTCTCCTGGGTGGCCTTGTCGAGGTCCGAGCCGAACTGGGCGAAGGCGGCGAGCTCGCGGTACTGCGCGAGGTCCAGCTTCATGGTGCCGGCGACCTGCTTCATCGCCTTGATCTGCGCGGCGGAGCCGACGCGGGACACCGACAGACCGACGTTGATGGCCGGGCGGACGCCGGCGAAGAACAGGTCCGTCTCGAGGAAGATCTGCCCGTCGGTGATGGAGATGACGTTCGTCGGGATGTAGGCGGACACGTCGCCGGCCTGCGTCTCGATGATGGGCAGCGCGGTGAGAGAGCCCGCGCCCTCCTCGTCCGACAGCTTGGCGGCGCGCTCCAGCAGGCGGCTGTGCACGTAGAACACGTCGCCCGGGTACGCCTCGCGGCCCGGCGGGCGGCGCAGGAGCAGCGACAGCTGGCGGTACGCCACGGCCTGCTTGGACAGGTCGTCGTAGATGATGAGGGCGTGCATCTTGTTGTCGCGGAAGTACTCGCCCATGGCCACGCCGGCGTACGGCGCGAAGAACTGCATCGGGGCCGGGTCGGAGGCGTTCGCCGCCACCACCGTGGTGAACTCCATGGCGCCGAAGCGGTTGAGCTTCTCCACGACCTGCGCGACGGTCGACTGCTTCTGACCGATGGCCACGTAGATGCAGTAAACGTTCAGGCCCTTCTGGTTGATGATGGTGTCGATGGCGACGGCCGTCTTGCCCGTCTGGCGGTCACCGATGATGAGCTCGCGCTGACCACGACCCACCGGCACCAGCGCGTCCAGCGCCTTGATGCCCGTCTGCAGGGGCTCGTGCACGCTCTTGCGCTTCACGATGCCGGGCGCCTTCACCTCCAGGCGGCGCGTCTCGGTCCCCTCGATGGGGCCCTTGCCGTCCAGGGGCAGACCGAGCGGGTCCACCACGCGGCCGAGCAGGCCCTTGCCCACCGGCACGGAGGCGATCTGCTGGGTGCGCTTGACGGTGTCGCCCTCGCGGATGTTCTGGAAGTCGCCCATGATGGCGACGCCGACGTTGTCCTCCTCGAGGTTGAGGACCAGGCCCTTCACGCCGTTGGTGAACTCCACCAGCTCACCGGCGAGCACACCCTCCAGGCCGTAGATGCGCGCGATACCGTCGCCGACGGACAGCACGGTGCCCGTCTCCGCGACGGTGACCTTCTTGCCGTAGTCCTTGATCTGCTCCCGGATGATTCTGCTGATCTCGTCGGCGCGGATTTCCATGGGCGTTTTGCGTCCTCGAACAGGGGGCGGGCCGGGTCGGTTCGGGTCCGCCAAAGCTTAAGAAGTCGGGGCCCCTTACCACGCACCCCCGGCCCCTGCAATGCGCACGACATTCGGGGCTCTCGGGGCATTATCAACCCCTTAAGTCGCGGCGCTCCCACCCCCGCCGAGCGGGGGCAAGAGCGCGCCCGGGCGGCCCTCTAGCGGGTGGAGGACTCGCGGGGCAGCCAGACGACGAAGCGCGTCCCGCCCTGGGAGGACTCCACGGTGAGCCGGCCCCCATGGGCCACGGCCACCTGCCGGGCGATGAACAGGCCCAGGCCCAGGCCCTCGGCGCTGGCGGGGCGGCCCCGGCGGAAGGGCTCGAAGAGGGTGGCGTGCTCCTCCTGCGGCACCGTCAGCGAGTCGTTGCGGATGGACAGCGTCACGCCCCCCACGGCGCCCACCAGCTTGAGCCACACCGGGGTGGGCTCGGGGCTGTGCTGGAGCACGCTGCCCAGCAGCGTGTCCGCCAGCTGGGAGATGCGCCCCGCGTCCCAGTGGCCCCGCAGGTCGCCCTGCGTCTCCATCAGCATCGTGCGGCCCGGGTGGACCTGCCGCCGCTCCTCCAGGACCTGCTCCACCAGCCGGTCCAGCACCAGCGGCTCCGGGCGCACCGGCAGCCCTCCGGACAGCCGGGCCCGGGTGAAGTCGAGCAGCTCGTGGATCATCCGCTCCATGCGCCGCGCGGCCTGGGCCACATGTCCCACCAGCCGCTGCTGGGGCTCTTCCAGGTTCTCCAGCCGCTGCAGCGCGCTGGCGCCGGACTGGATGCTCTCCAGCGGGGAGCGCAAGTCATGGCCCACCACGCCCAGCAGCTGCTCCCGGAAGTGCTCGGTGCGCTCGGCGCGCTCCTCCGCCGCCTTGCGCCCGCTGATGTCCCAGATGGCGGCCAGCCGCACCTGTCGGCCCTCCCACGTCACGAACTTCCCCAGGACTTCCAAGGGGATGCGCTGGCCGTCGCGCCGCACGCACATGACCTCGTAGGGCGTCTCCACCCCCCGGGCCACCGCGGACATGACGGCGGGCCGGTACTCCGGCGCCACCCACTCGACCAGGTGGTGGCCGATCAACTCCCGGGGCGAGTCGTGGCCCAAGAGGTGCGCCAGCGCGCGGTTCGCGTCCAGCACCACGCCGTTCTCGTGCAGGAAGTGCCCGTCACAGGCCACGTCGGCCAGGCTGCGCATGTGCGCCTCGCGCTCGCGAAGCCGCGCCTCCTCGCGCACGCGCTCCGTCTCGTCGCGCACCCACAGCACCACGCCCGCCAGCACCCCGGCCTGGTGCGCCGGGGACAGCCCCACGCGCAGGTGCTTCTCGCCCGAGCCCGCGGCCAGCACCCCCGTCAGCGGCGCCTCCACCACGCTCTCCCCCGACAGGGCGCGCGCCAGCAGCGGGGCCAGCGAGAAGGCGACCTTCGGCCAGACGTCCACCAGGGGACGCCCCAGATAGGCCCGGGGCTCCAGGCCCGACAGCGCCGTCAGCGCCCCATTCACCCACACGGGCCTGAGCTCCCTGTCCAGCAGGGCGATGCCACAACCCGTCGCGTTCAACAGCGCGCCGAGGAAGGGCCAGGCCTCCTCGGGGGCCACGGCGAACATCGGGCCACCGGGAAGGGGGTGAAACAGGGACTGCGGCATGTTGAGGTCGTCCAGAAAACCCGGGGTTGCCCCGTGTTCCCCCGAGTATACCTCTGTCCCAGGGCTACTGGAAATGCCGGTTTGCCCCGGACTACCGGGTGCGTGGGCGACCTGGGGCGTTGGCCGCGAGGATGCGGCCGTACGCCCCCGTACGGCGGTGCTACTTCAGCTCGCGGCGCATCTGGTCCAGCTGGGTGCGCAGGCTGCCGTCGTAGAGGATGCTGCCCACCTGGGCGGACACGCCACCGAGCAGGCTGGGGTCCACGCGCGTCTCCAGGATGACATCGCGCTGGGTGAGCTGCTGCAGCGTCTGGCGCAGCTGGGCCAGGGTGTCGGCCGGGAGGGCGGCGGCGCTGGTGACGTTGCCACGGACGCGGCCGGCGCGGGCATCCGCCATGTCGCGGAAGACGCGGGCGATGTCCGGCACGTAGACCAGGCGGTTGCGGTCCACCAGCAGGCGCAGGGTGTTGGCCAGCACCGGCTCCAGACCGGGGATGAGCTTCATCACCCCCTCCACGACCTGGCCGCGCTGGGAGCGCGAGTAGGCCGGGTTGTTGAGCACGTCCGTGAGCTCGGGGTTCTTCGCGAGGATGTCCGCGAAGGCGGTGAGCTGCTCGGCGACGGCGTCGATGCGACCCACCTCCGACGAGACGTCGAGGAGGGCACGGGCGTAGCGGCGGGCGATGGAGACGTTCACCATGACGGGTCGCGCCCTTAGCATGGTGCCCCATGGCCGTCCACCCCCGTGGCCGTCGTGCCCGGGCGGACAGGGAAGCGACAGGCGGAGGGCAGGTCCGACGCGAGGGGGCTTGGCGAGGAGGCGGGAAGACCCGTACCGTGGGGTCCCGACCGCCCCCCATGCACGACCCCGTCATCGGCATCGACCTGGGTACCACCAATAGCGCCGTGGCCACCGTGGAAGATGGCCGGCCGCGCCTCATCCCCTCGCGCGCGGGGGGCCGCCTGACGCCCTCCGTGCTCGGCGTCACCAAGGGCGGCGAGCGCGTCGTGGGCCAGGCGGCCCAGGTGCTGGCGGAGGAGCATCCGGACGCGGTGGTCTGGGCCACCAAGCGCTTCCTCGGGCGACGCTACACGCCGGAGCTGGTGCAGCAGGCGAAGGCGCTGGTGCCCTATCCGCTCGTCGCGGGCCCCGCGGGTGACGTGCGCGTGAAGCTGGCCGGGCGGGTGCTGCCCTGCACGCAGGTCTCCGCGATGATTCTGGGCGAGCTGGCGCTGGATGCGCAGGCGCACTTCGGCCGCCCCGTCAGCAAGTGTGTCATCACCGTCCCCGCCAACTTCGACGACAACCAGCGACAGGCCACGCGCGAGGCGGCCTCCATCGCGGGCCTGGAGGTCGTGCGGTTGGTGAACGAGCCCACCGCGGCGGCGCTCGCGTACGGGCTGTCGCGCGGCTTCGAGGGCAACGCGCTGGTGTTCGACCTGGGCGGTGGCACCTTCGATGTGTCCATCCTCGACGTGAAGTCCGGCGTCTTCGAGGTGCGCGCCACCGGCGGAGATCCAAGGCTGGGCGGCGAGGACTTCGACCAGCGAATCGTCCAGTGGCTGCTGGCCCAGGTGGACGATGAGCTGCGCCACGTGGTGTCGCAGGACGCGCAGAGCCTCCGGCGCCTGAAGGTCGCCGCCGAGGCCGCCAAGCGCGAGCTCACCGAGCACGAGGAGTCCACCATCTCCGTCACGGGGCTGGGCGACCACTCGGGCAAGGGCGGGCGCACGACGGAGCTGGAGACGGTGCTCACGCGCTCGTTCTTCGAGACGCTGTCGGAGCCCTTGTCGCGCCGCTGCCTGGAGGTGTGCGAGGGCGTGATGCGCGAGGCGAAGATGGACCCGCGCTCGGTGGACGTGGTGCTGCTGGTGGGCGGCATGACGCGCGTGCCGCTGGTGCGCCGGCTCGTCGCCGACTTCTTCGGCCGTCAGCCGTCCACGGACGTGCACCCGGACGAGGCCGTGGCGCTGGGCGCCGCGGTGCAGGCGGACGAGCTCCTGCGGCAGTCGGGTCAGGCGCTGCTGCTCGACGTGGCCAGCCAGAGCCTGGGCGTGGGCGTGCTGGGCGGGCGCGTGAAGCGGCTCATCGCGAAGAACACGGGCGTGCCCGTCGTCGCGCGCGACATCTTCTTCCCCGGCACCTCCGGCCAGCACGAGGCGCGCATCCCCGTGTACCAGGGCGAGAGCGAGTTCCAGGACGAGAACCACAAGCTGGGCGAGGTGGTGCTCAAGAACCTGCACGTGGCCGCGCGCGGAGACGTGCCGCTGGAGGTCGTCTTCGAGCTGTCGGGTGAGGCGATTCTGTCCGTGAAGGCCACGGATTTGACGACCGGCAACATGGAGACGGTGCGCCTGGAGGCGCGCGCGGGCCTGCCGCACGGCGAGGCGGAGAAGCTGGGCGCGGAGCAGGCGAGCTACGCGAAGTCGCAGGGCGTGGTGGACGCGAAGCGCGCCGAGGAGCTGTTCCGCAAGCTGCTGGAGCGCGGCGAGAAGCTGGCGCGGATGCTCCAGAAGAGCGCGCAGGAGAACCCCAGCCCGGAGGCCGAGGCCGCGGTGGGCACGGTGCAGAAGCTGCTCGACGGCGGGCGCAGCGCGCTGGACAGCAAGGACGCGGCGAAGTGCGCCGCCATCGCCCGACAGCTCACGCAGCTGCTGTCCGGCGGCAAGCAGGAGCCGCGGGCCTGATGAACGCGCCCGGCGCCACCACGCGGGAAGCCGTGTTCGTGGTGGACGACTCGCGCACCGCGCGCGAGGTGGTGCGGCTGCACCTGGCCCGGCTGGGCTGCGAGCCGGTGACGCTGGAGGGCGGCGAGGCGTGTCTGGCGGAGCTGGCCCGCCGCGCGCCCATGCTCATCCTGATGGACCTGCGCATGGAGCGCATGCAGGGCGACGAGGTGTGCCGCGCGGTGAAGTCACACCCCGCGGGCCGCAACGTGCCCGTCATCATGTTCACCTCCGCCGGCGAGCCGCACGAGGTGATGCACTGCTGGCGCGCGGGCGCGGATGACTTCCTGCCCAAGCCCGTCGCGCTCGAGGCGCTGCAGGCCAAGCTGGTGGCGGTGCGCAACGCCCGCGAGCGCGCGAAGGAGGGGCCTCCCAAGGGGCGCCGCGTGCTGCTCGTCGAGGGCGGCCGCTTCCTGCACACGTTCCTGGGCGGCTCGCTGGAGCAGGAGGGGCTGCACGTCCTCTACGCTCGCGACGCGCAGGACGCGGAGGCGCTCGCGGCCGAGCACGGCGCGCAGCTCGACGGCTTCCTCGTCGATGTATCGCGCGCCCCGCGTGAGACCTTGGCCCTGGCCGCGCGGCTTCGCGACGCGAACCCGAGGAAGCCGCTGGTGCTCTTGTCGCGCGCGGAGGAGTCCGGCGAGGTGCTCGCGCGGGCGCAGGCCTTGTCGGGCGCGCCGCTGCTCGAGAAGCGTCACCTGGGCGCCGATGAGCTGCTGGGGCGCGTGCTGTCGCGGCTGACGCCCGACCGCGTCCCCCTGCGGGCCGCCGAGCGCGTGCCCTTCTTCACCGTGGTGGAGTTCTCCCCGCTGGCGGGCGGCGCCGCGCTGACGGGCTTCAGCCACGACGCCAGCCCCGAGGCCCTCTTCGTGCGCACGCTCACCCCGGCGCGCGAGGGCACCCGGTTGTCGTTGAAGGTGTCGCTGGCCGGACAGCGCGCGCCGTGCTCGGCCGAGGCCACCGTCATCTGGGCCAACCCGCCGCGCACCCCCGGCGCCTTCCGTGCACCGGCGGGCATGGGCCTGCGCCTGGAGCGCATGGACCCGGCGCTGACGCAGCAGTTCGTCCGCTTCGTGCCGCGGACTCACGGATTTCCCCCCACGGGGAATCCACGCGCCTCAGGTTTCTGAGAGGCCCTGGCGCCCGCAAGCCCCTGGAAATCCCGGTGTCCCGAGTCAGCGTGGTTGCTGGCATGGGGGTGGCAAGAGCGCGCCCGGGCCGTGCCGTCATCCGAGCATGGCGGGCTGGGATTCCAGCTCGCGCCGCGGATGGGGCCAACAGACACGAACCGGGAGGAATCTCATGCGGCGATGGAAGCGCTACGGGTGGGTGGGGCTGGTCGCGGTGGCTGCGGTGGGTTGTGACGACGAGAAGACGCATCCACCGGTGGAGAACGAGCCGGTGGCGCAGGAGGCGCGGCTGGATGCCTTCGAGGGCTGCGAGGCGCTCGAGCAGCACATCGAGGACACGGCGACGAAGCGGATGCGCGCGTCGGTGGAGTCGATGCGGCCCCGCGGCCTGCAGTGGTGGTTCGGCGACGGCGCGGCGCCTCCCACGGGCATGCCCTCTCCGTCCGAGGGCGATGGCAGCGGTGGCGCGCCGCGCGGCCCCGACGACTACACGGGCACCAACAACCAGGTGGCCGGCGTGCACGAGGCGGACTTCGTGCAGAACGACGGCAACCACATCTTCGTGCTGTCCGGACCCAAGCTGTATGTGAATCGCTCCTGGCCCGCGGACCAGCTCACGCGCGTGGCGTCGCTGGAGATTCAGGGCCAGCCCCGCGAGATGCTCTACGACAAGGACCGCAAGCGGCTGGTCATCGCGTCGCAGGTCTACGAGGAGCGTCCCGGCCGTCCCACGGTGTGGGGGGATTCTCCGATGATGGGCGCGCCCATGCCCGACTGCGCGGGCTTCCGCTGCGGCTACATGCAGGGCGGCACGCTGAAGGTGACGGTGGTGGACGTGTCGGACCTGGCGTCGCCCCAGGTGAAGCAGCAGGTGTACCTGCCGGGCGGCTACCTCACCGCGCGCCGCGTGGACAGCGCCGTGCGGCTGGTGATGACGGACGAGTTCCGCTGGCCCTCGGACGTGCGCTTCTACCCCGAGTACTCCCGCGAGCTGGAGAACCGCGACAAGATGAACGCGGCGCTCGACGCGCTCATCGTCAAGAACGAGAAGCTCATCCGCGACCAGACGCTGGCGGACTGGGTGGAGCCCGGTCGCCGGGTGGCGGCGGATGGCACCAGCACCGCGCTGCCGTTCTCCTGCTCGGACTTCTTCCACGCCAACGCGCCCACGGGCCTGGGCTTCGTGACGGTGCTGTCGTTGGACTTGGACACGGTGGAGGGCGCCGCGCCCCTGGGCCGCACCAGCGTGGTGTCCGCGCCGGGCGTGGTCTACGCGTCCCCGGAGTCGCTGTACCTGTCCGCCAGCCACTGGTGGTGGCAGCAGGTGGCGGAGCAGTCCGACCACTCGTACATCCACAAGTTCGACATCCGTGAGCCCTCGCGCGCCACGTACGTGGGCAGCGGCTCCGTCGCTGGCACCCTGGTCAACCAGTTCGCCATGGACGAGCACGAGGGCGTGCTGCGCGTGGCCACCACGGTGACGACCTGGCGCAGCACGTCGGGGAACGGCGATGAGCCGTCCACGCCCACCACCGGCGGCCCGAACACCGTCAGCCGGCTGGTGACGTTCGGCGCGAAGAACGGGCACCTGGAGGAGCTGGGGCGCAGCGAGGACCTGGCGCCGACCGAGCGCATCTTCAGCGCGCGCTTCGTGGGCAAGAAGGGCTACATCGTGACCTTCCGCCAGACGGACCCGCTCTTCACCTTCGACCTGAGCGACCCCGCCCATCCGCGCAAGGTGGGCGAGCTGAAGATTCCGGGCTTCTCCACGTACATCCACCCGCTGGGTGACACGCACCTGCTCACCTTCGGCGAGGACCGCGACGAGGACGGCGGCTGGCGCAACCGCGCGCTGAAGCTGTCGCTGTTCGACGTGAGTGACCTGGCCCACCCCCGCGAGGCCTTCACCCACCGGATGGGGACGAACGGCTCCAGCAGCGAGGCCCTGCACGACCACAAGGCGTTCAACTACTTCGCGGCCAAGGGCCTGGTGGCGGTGCCCTTCGTGGACTGGGACTACAGCCGCTCCGACTACTGGTCCGGCTTCACCAGCGAGCTGCGCGTGTTCCGCGTGGACACGGCCACGGGCTTCACGCCGGTGGGCGCGGTGTCGACGCGGGACATGTTCCAGCGCTTCGAGTACCCGCATTGGAGCTGGTACTGGGCGCCGGAGGTGCGCCGCAGTGTGATGGCGGATGACTTCGTGTACGCCGTCACCGACGCGGGCATCCGCGTGGCCAACGTGGGCGCGCTCCAGACGCCGCTGGCCACCACGTACTTCGACGCGCCGGTGCGCTGAGGCACGAAGGACACGTCGGTGTGACAGCACGGGGCCTCGGGACGATGTGGGTCCCGGGGCCCCTTCGTTTCATGGACACCCCCAGGGGTCAGGGAAGAGAGCGCGGGGGCGTCGCTCGCGGTTGGCGCATTCCGCGACGGAAGGCGTTATAGGCCGAGGTCGCCATGTCCACCGCTGTCGCACCCCCTTCGTCGTCGCCTCGGCCCGACTCCCGCCGTGCCGCCATCCTCGCGGAGCTCCGCTCGCTCTCGCGCCTGGCCATCCCCATCGCGATTGCCCAGGGCGGCCAGTCGCTCATGGGGTTGGTGGACACGCTGGTGGTGGGGCGCGCGGGCACGTCGGCGCTGGCCTCGGTGGGGCTGGGCAACGGCCTGTTCTTCGCCGTCAGCGGCTTCGGCATGGGGCTGATGATGGGGTTCGACCCGCTCCTGTCCCAGGCGGTGGGCGGGCGCGCCATGGCGAGGGCGCGGGGCCTGCTGTGGCAAGGCGGCTGGATGTCGCTGTTCGCCGGGCTCCTGCTGTTCGGCCTGCTGATGTTGTCGCCCCTGCTCCTGCCGCTCGCGGGCATCGGCGAGGCGGAAATCGCGGGGGCCTGGGACTACCTGCTGTGGCGCGGGCCGAGCATGCCGTTGATGCTGGCCTTCCTGACGATGCGCTCCTACCTCCAGTCCACCGCGTACACGAGGCCGCTGGTGGTGGCGACGGTGCTGGCGAACGTGCTGAACCTGGGCGCGGACATCCTGCTGGTGTTCGGTGGCGCGAACCTGCCCGAGTACTTCGGGCCCCTGCGGGCCGTCCCCGCCATGGGCGTGGCCGGGTCGGCGCTGGCGACGTCGCTGTGCACGATGCTGCAGGTGGGCGTGGTGCTGATGGCCATCGCGAAGCTGCCCGCGCCGGAGGGCGAGCGGCCCGTGCGTCGACCGGTGTGGACCGACCTGGCCCAGGCGGCCCGGGTGGGCGTCCCCATCGGCCTGCACATCGCCGCGGAGATTGGCGTCTTCGCGCTGGCGGGCGTGCTGTCGGCGGGGCTGGGGCCCGCGAGCGTGGGGGCGCATCAAATCGCCATCGCCTACTCGAGCGTCACCTTCACGGTGGCCATGGGCATCGGCAACGCGGGCAGCGTGAGGGTGGGCTGGGCCGTGGGCGCTCACGACACGCCTCGGGCGCGGCTCAGCGGCTTCATCGCCTTCGCGGGCGGCGCGGGCTTCATGGCGTTGGGGGCGCTGGCGTTCGCGCTCTTCCCCACGGCCCTGGCCGAACTGGCCGGCGCTCCCGAGGATGTGCTCCCGTTGGTGGTGCCCCTGCTGATGGTGAGCGCCATCTTCCAGGTGTTCGACGGGGTGCAGGGCGTGGGCGCCGGCGTGCTGCGCGGCGCGGGGGACACGCGCTTCACCTTCCTGGCCAACATGGTGGGGCACTACGCCATCGGCCTGCCGCTGACGCTGCTCCTGGGCTTCAAGCTGGGGCTGGGCGTGGTGGGCATCTGGTGGGGCCTGTGCGCGGGGCTCATCGCGGTGGCGCTGTCGCTGCTCTGGCGCTTCAACCGCATCAGCGCCGGCACGCTGCGCCCCATCGAAGCGTAAGGGGCGCGGCTGTCGGGGCGGCTACCAGGGCAGGTACTGCTGAATCATCTGCCGCCAGACGGGCCAGTCGTGGTTGCCGCCCTGCCAGATGGCGAGCTGGTTGCCGATGTCCTTCTTCCACAACAGGCTGGAGAGGTGCTCGTTGGAGGGGCGGCAGAAGTCGTGCTCGCCCACCGCCAGCACCATCTCCACGCGCTGGAGCGCGGCGAGCTGGCTGTTGTCGTGGACGTTGGGCAGCCACTGCGTGGCGGAGTGGAAGTAGACGTCGTTGTCCTGGTGGCCGTCGAGGAACTCGTCCGTCTCGAACTTGCCGCCCATGGAGATGAGCCGGCGGAAGACGTGCGGGTGGCGCAGGCCCACGTTGTACGTGTGGAAGCCGCCGAAGCTGCACCCGGCCAGGGTGAGGCGCCCGCCGGTGCTGCGGCTCATGAGCAGCGGCACCACCTCGTTGAGCAGGTATTGCTCCCACTCCTGGTGCCGGGCGATGCGGTCGTGCGGGTGCACGGACTTGTTGAACCAGGACTCGTCGTCCACCGAGTCCGGGCACACGATGACGTAGCGGCCGGACTGGACGCGGTCGGCGATGGCGCCGATGAGGCCGAAGTCCTCGGCCTGGAAGAAGCGGCCGCGACTGGTGGGCAGCAGCAGCACGGGCTCTCCGGAGTGGCCGTAGAGCAAGAGCTCCATGTCCCGATGCAGGCGCGCGCTATGCCAGCGGTGGTATTCGCGGTTCATGGAGCGCGAGCTTAACCGCGCCGCGTCAAGGACGGGCAACGTCAGGTGCATGCGGTCCTGACGGACCTCGCTTTGCCGTCCGGTGATGTCGGGTGCTGGAAGGAAGCACCCGGGGATTTCAGTCCGGCCAGTTCCCCTCGAGGGCATGGGGGCCGTCGGTGAAGGCGCGCACCAGGTGGGTGCCTCCGACGAAGGCGCCGGCCCAGGAGCCGCCCTTGCCGCCGAAGGACTCCTCGCGGTCTCCGCGTGAGCGCAGCTTGTTGATGCCGACCTTGAAGGCCTGCAGCCGGGAGGCGAGGCGCTCGGCGAGCTGGGGGTCATCCGTGGCCACGGAGGCGACGAGCGCGCCGTGGGAGACATTGGCCTCCTGGATGAGCTCCTCCTCGGAGTCCACGGACATGAGGATGTCGACGGGGCCGAAGGGCTCGCGCAGGTAGAGCTCGCTGTCGCGAGGCACGCCGAAGAGCAGGGTGGGCGCGATGTAGCTCCCGCGCGACTGGCTCGCGGAGAAGGCGTCGTCGGCGAGCGTGCCCTCGTACAGCACCGCGGTGCCGCGCTCCCGGGCGTCGTCGATGAGCGCGCGCAGCTCCGTCACCTTGCTGGCGGAGATGAGCGGGCCGAAGTCCACGTGGCTGCTGAGCAGGGGGTGTCCCACGCGCAGCGAGGACGCCGCGTCCACGTAGGCGCGCACGAACCTGGGGACCAGGGACTTCTCCACGACCCAGCGGGTATAGGCGGTGCAGCGCTGCTTGCCGAAGTCGAAGCCCGCGCGAATCTGGCGGGTGAGGCCGTCCCAGTCGGTGAACTGGGTGATGGCGTAGGCGTTCACGCCTTCCATCTCCAGGGCGTAGCGCTTGTTCGTGTCGCGCAGGCGGCGGTGGACCTCGGCGCCGTTGGCGCGGCCGCCGATGAAGGCGACGCCGGCGATGCGCGGGTGGCCCACGAGGGCCTCGGAGAGGTCCTTGCCGCGTCCACCCGCGAGCGACACGGGCAGGCCCGCGCGGCGCAGCAGGGCGAAGGCGAGGGTGAGCGAGACGCCGCCCCCTTGCGTGGGAATCTTCGCGATGACCGAGTTGCCCGCGAGCGCCTGCACGAGCACGTTGAGCATCAGGACGGAGAAGGGATAGTTCCAGGAGGCGATGTTCGACACGAGGCCGAGCGGCGCGCGTGACTCGAGCATCGGGCCGATGTTCTCCAGGTACCACTCGATGCCCGCCAGGCAGCGGTCCACGTCGTTGTAGGCCGTGGGCAGCGTCTTGCCGATGTCCCAGGCGAGGACGCGGACGAGCAAATCCCTGTGTTCCTTGAGCAGGTCCACGGCCTCGAGGACGGCGCGGGAGCGTTTGTCGAGCGAGCGGGCGGACCAGGGGAGGAACTCGGCGGCGGCCTTCTCCACGGCCTGGAGGGCCTGGGCTTCGGTGAGGAGTGGCAGTGACGCGAGCACCTTACCGTCGATGGGTGAGCGTGCGTCGAGCCAGGCGGGTGGGTGGACCCAGGTGCCCGCGATGGGGGAGAGCAGGCGTCCCTGCGCGTCGAAGGCCTCGGGGACGACTCGCCGGGCTTCGGCCAACAGGCGGGAACTTTCGAGGTGCAGCAGGGGCTCACCAACGAGTTCGGTCTGCAGCATGGGTCCACCTCCTCGCGCGTCGGATTCGGTCCGAAGAATTGAGGCCGCGTTCATGACGAGCTGCGGCATGGGCCAATATCGTCACGCACGCGCAGGATGTCTGGGCAAGCGGGCGAGGGCCTGGGTGGACGGCTCCGCTCCTTGGGCAGGCAGGCGGCCGGGAGACGTCAGGGATTGCGACGCCAGAGCGGCTCGTCGCGGGTGAAGTGCTCGCGGACCCATTGCTCGCTGGCGTCGGAGAGCTGCCACTCGCCGCGGCCGAGCAGGAGCAGGACGTCGCAGCGTGGGAGCAATTGGAGCGCGGTCCGTTGCGAGTGTGTGTCCTGGAAGGCGGCCTCCGCGTTGGGGAAGCGCGTGGACGCGGAGAGCGCGTCGTTCAGCATGAGGCCGTACGGGTCGACGAACGCGGGGGTACCGCGGGGCAGGCCGGGGAGCCTGTCGGCCGCGATGGCCCACGCGGGCTCGAAGGCGCAGAGCGTGGAGGCCGTGGGGACGGAGGACCTGAGCGTGTCACCGAGCGGGAGGAGGAAGCGGTCCTTTTGTTTCGCGGCGTGGAGGACGCCGGGCAGGGCGGTGAGGACGAGGAGGGCGGTGACGGCGACGGTGATTCGTTGGGTGCGTGGGCTGTGGAACTTGCGCGCGAGGAAGTCCGCGCCGAGTCCTGTGAGCACGGCGGTGGTGGGGGCGAGGTGCGCGTTGTACTGGGACCAGTAGCTCTTGGAGGCGAGGAAGGTGGCGACGGTGAGGAGCCAGGCGGCGCAGAAGAGGCGCTCGGTGACGGCGTCCTGTTGACGCGTGCGTGCGAGGGCGACGGTGACGCCGATCGCGGTGAGGAGGGTGAGGCCCAGGCGTCCGTCGACGAGGAGAGAGAGGAGGCGACTGGTGAGGCTCGAGTCTCCATCGGGAGGGCGCAGGAGTTGGAAGCGCAGCAGGCCCTGGAGCATCGCGTCCGGGGCGAGCAGGAAGAAGGGGCCGAGCCACAACAGGCCCACGCCCGCGGCGACGAGGATGACTCGGGCGACGCGCGAGCCTTCGTGTGACATCCCGCGAGCCCAGGCGACGGCGAGGACCCAGGCGCCCGCGGTCAGCTTGATGGCGCAGGCGGTGCCGAGCAGGGCTCCGGCGAGGAGGTCTCGGCGGAGTGTCTGTCTTTGCGTGGTGGTGGGGCGGAGCCAGACCCACGCGAGGGTGAGACAGGTGAGGTTGAGCAGGGGTTCGAGGAACGGGCCACGTTCGGTGGTCACGGCCTCGGGATAGACGGCGTAGGCGAGCGCGGCGATGAGGCCCGCGCGAGTGCCCCAGCGCTCCTGGGCGATGCGGCCGCTCAGCAGTGTGCTCAGCGCGCCCGCGAGCGGCATGAGCCAGCGGACGACGCAGAAGGCGAGGGCGGGGCCGAGGCCGTGTGAGAGCGCGGCCACGGGGGAGAGCAGCACGGCGATGCCGGGCGGGTGGACGAAGAAGTAGTCGCGATAGGGCAGCAGGCCCTGGGAGAGGAGCGCGGCGGCGCTGAAGTAGACGCCCTCGTCGTAGTCCACGGGGTATCCGAGCGCGCCGCCCCGGTGGAAGAAGCCCGCGATGCGCAGGAGCCACGCGCCGGCCGCGATGAGCAGCAGGGGCCACCAGGGCTGACGATGCGCGGGCTCGCGGTGAGGACCGGGGTGCACTGGTGTGCGCGTACCAGATGCCCCTGGGTGTGTCGAGGTGAACCCTGGCTCCCGGGCGCCGTTGACTTGGGGGCGGGATGTCTGGGGATGGTGACTGCCTTTATCGGGGGACGGTCCATACCCCCAAGGGGGTAGGGACGATCCTTCATGAAGCTGTCATAGCTCCTGGCACGCGATGGAAGTGCGCACCGGATCGGGTCATGGCGATGGACTGCGACAAGGGATTGAAGCCACGTAGTGCCTGCGATGGCAGGTGGTGGGGGAATGATGTCTGGAAGTGAGCCCTTGTCCGGGTTGACCGAGGAGCCGCTCGCTCACGTCACACGCGACCGGCGTGTACATCTCCTTTACGACCACCTGACGGAAGTCGGGCGACTGGCGGCGCTGTTCGCGGCCCGCGAGGACATGCGCTTGTTCTGCGAGCTGGCGGGACGCTGGCATGACCTGGGCAAACTCCGTCGGATCTTCCAGCGCTTCATTCGGAAGGAGAATGGCTTCGAATTCCATCTGGAGGTCGAGGGCTGCTCTTCGGAGCGGGACCACTCGACGGCAGGTGCTCTGTGGGCGTTGCGCATGGACCCACGGCTGTGGCCGGTCGCCATGGCCATCGTCGGACATCATGGGGGGCTCCGTAACGCGGAGGATTTCAGCGACCGGGTCGAGCGGAAAGAGAAGCAGAAGCTCCTGGATGAGGCTCTCTCCGCAGGGGTTTTCGAAGACCTGCGCGAGTTGCCTCCATCCTTGGACCTCGGTGTTGCTGAAAAGCTCTCCCTGCACAGGCGCGAATTCTGGATCCGGATGCTCTTCTCCGCGCTGTGCGATGCGGACTTTCTGGACACCGAGCTCTTCTTCAATATCGCTCGTGCGGCGGATCGTCGCACCCGCGTGAATCTGGAGCAGCTCTCTGCCGCGTTGAGAGTTTTCTTGGACAGCAAGCAGCGCGGTGCGCCGGATACGGAGGTGAATCGTGTCCGGCGAGAAGTGCTCTCGGCGGTCCTGGCGGCTGCGCCAGGATCTCCGGGTGTCTTCAGCCTTACCGTCCCCACGGGAGGAGGAAAGACGCTCACCTCCATGGCGTTCGGGCTGGAGCACGCTCTTGCGCGCGGACTTCGACGGGTCATCGTCGCCATCCCGTATACGTCCATCATCGAGCAGAGCGCCGCCGTGTATCGACAAGCCTTCGGCGAGTCGGGAAGCGCGGTCATCGAGCACCACTCGTCCGTGGACCCTGAAAAGGAGACGGCGCTCAACCGCGTCGCCAGTGAGAACTGGGATGCACCGGTCATCGTCACCACCACGGTGCAGCTTCTGGAGAGCCTGTTCGCCTGTCGAACCTCGACCTGCCGCAAGCTGCACAACATCGCCGGGAGCGTCATCGTGCTGGATGAGGCGCAGACGCTGCCTCCCGCGCTGCTGACGACCATCCTGGATGGACTGAGGACGCTGGTGGAGGACTATGGCTGCTCGGTGGTCATCTGCACTGCGACTCAGCCCGCTTTGGGGCAGCGCGATGGATTCCCCGAGGGATTTCCCTCGATTCGGGAACTCGTCCCGACGGAGCTGTGTGCCTTCGAACGACTGCGCCGCGTGAGGGTGCGCTGGCCCAAGAGCCGGAAGCCCATGCCTTATGAAGAGCTCGCCGACGAGGTGGCGCGAGAGCGTGATGTGCTCGCGGTGGTCCACAGTCGGGATGACGCGCGCAAGCTGTGCGCGCTGGTGGACGCTCGCGTTGGTCGCGGAACGACGCTGCACCTGTCCGCGTTGATGTGCCCGGAACATCGCTCTCGCATCCTCGCGGAGATCCAGGCGCGGAAGCGACGCGGAGAGTCAGTGCGGCTGGTTGCCACCCAACTGGTCGAAGCCGGAGTGGACGTGGATTTCGCAGTCGTCTACCGGAGCATGGCGGGTCTGGACTCACTGGCACAGGCAGGGGGGCGCTGTAATCGAGAGGGGCTCTTGGAGGGGCTCGGAGAGCTCCGGGTGTACGAGGCTCCGACGCCGCCTCCACGCGGAGTGCCCCAGATGGCCTTGTCCGTGACTCGGACACTCCTTGCGCAGGACCCTGCCCTGGACCTGTCGCCCGATAACTTCCGCCGGTTCTTCGAGCGGCTCTACGCGAACGCGAGCCGGGACGGGAAAGGCATTCAGGACCTTCGTGCAGCGCTCAGGTTCAAGGAGGTCGCCAAGAAGTTCCAGCTCGTGGAGGACGAGTGGAGCGCGCCCGTGGTGGTGCCCTACGAGGGATGCGAGCCTTTGCTCGAGGAGCTGCGACGGCTGGGACCTACACGAGAGCGCCTGCGAGCCCTACAGCGGTTCACTGTGACCGTGCCTCGCAAGCTACGGGATGCCTGGGTGGCGCGAGAGATGGCGCTGCTCGCGGCTGACACTGTGGTGTACCTGCGGCCCGAGTGCGGGTCCGCTTACGACAAGACCTACGGTCTGGTGCCCGCTCAAGTGGGCATCGACGACCCGACTTTACTCATCCGCGGCTGAAGCACTTCCAAGGAGGTGTCGATGAAGACGAGCAAGCGGTTTCGCGTGCGGGCCGGAGGTCCCCTGGCCTGCTTCACACGTCCGGAGATGAAGGCCGAGCGGATGAGCTACGAAGTGATGACGCCTTCGGCGGCTCGAGGCGTGCTGGAGGCCATCTTGTGGAAGCCGGCCATCCGCTGGCAGGTCCACGAGATTGCTGTCCTTGCTCCCGTGCGGTGGACGAGCTTCCGTCGCAACGAGGTGAACAGTCGCGCGGTGGTGGGGAAACTCGACTATGTGGCGGATGAGGACCGCGCGCAGCGCAACACAGTGGCGCTGCGTGACGTGGACTATGCCATCACCGCGTCGTTCTCGCTCGTGCCGGGCAAGGCGGGCCCCGAGGACAACGTCCGCAAGTTCGAGGAGATGTTCGAGCGGCGACTGGAGAAGGGACAGTTCTTCCATGCGCCGTACCTTGGCTGCCGCGAGTTCGCCGCGCGTGTGGAGCCGATGGGGGAGGACATCCGGCCCGTGGACCTGGAGGTCGAGCGCAGACCGTTGGGGCTCGTGTTCTACGACTTCGAGTTCGGTGAATCGACGCGCCCGCTGTTCTTCGAGGCGTACCTGGACCGGGGCGTGCTCCACGTGCCGGGCTGGGACGAAGTGCTCAAGCAGAACGGAGGCCGGCCATGATGCTCACAGCACTCAACGATTTCGCGCGGGCGCGAGGATTGATTGACGATCCGCTCTACGAGTCGAAGCCCGTGGATTTCCTCATCCGCCTGGATGTGAAGGGGAAGTTCAAAGGGTTGGAGTACACGCAGGACGAGAATGGACGGGGCATCTCTCGACGAATTCCTAGGCTCCCCGCGCGCTCGGTGAATGTCTCCGCCGGGTTCCTGGCGGACAACACCAAGTACGTGCTGGGGCATGACCCGGAGGCTCGCGAGGGGAAGGCGAACAAGGGTGTCGCGCGACTCGCGGCGTTCGTGAAGTTGGTGAAAGAAGCGGTGGCGGAGACGGAGGTGCCTGAGCTTCGGGCCGTGGCGAAATTCCTCGACAGCGAAGCTGCGCGCGCAGAGGCGCTTGCGGATCGAAACCCGGGGGAGGATTGGACCGGCTCGGAGATGCTCGCATTCGTCGTGGGGGACTCAACGCGCCCTGTACATGAGTTGCCCGGAGTCGAGGCGTGGTGGGCACAGCGGAATGCGCAGGCTGTAGCGATTGGGCGAAGGGGGCTGTGCCTGGTGACCGGGAAGATTGGGGTGCTGGCAGAGACCCATCCCAAGCTGAAGAACGTCCCTGCCGCACAGAGCTCTGGAGCGGCGTTGGTGTCATTCAACGCGAAGGCCTTCGAGTCACATGGATTGGTGCAGGGCGACAATGCTCCCGTCTCGCAGCATGCCGCGCTCGGGTATGTGCTCGCGCTCAACGACCTGCTGCGCAGGTCGGACGAACGCCGCTTCCGGCAGGGGGTTGAGCTCGGAGAGGACTCGGTGATGCTGTTCTGGTCGAACAGCACGGCGGCGCAGGAGCGGGAGTTACAGGATGTGGTGGACCCGACCGAAGAGCGTTTGCGCAAGCTTGTTGAGTCTCCACTCAAAGGATTGGAGCGCGGGGAGTTCGACACGAAGCGCTTCTATGCCGTCACACTCGCCGGTAACGCGGGGCGTGTCGCCGTGCGTGATTGGTTCCAGGCGAGCATCGGCGACGTGAAGCAGAACCTTCGTCGCTACTTCGCGGACCTGAGTCTGGGCGAGGATACGGGGCTCAAGCCCACTCCCATCTGGCGGCTCCTCAAGTCCGTGGAGACGCCTTCTGGTCGGGGGCTGCCTTCGAACGTCGCGGCGCGGATGATGAGCGCCGCCATTCGAGGGCATGCATTCCCACGACTGCTCCTCTCTGCGGCGCTGGACCGGTTGAGGTTGCCGCCCGCAGACGACAAGTTCGAGCGCGAGCAGCTCCGCCTCCGTGTCGCGCTCATCAAGGCCACCCTCATCCGACATTCCCGCAGTGGACCTGCACCCCTGGAGGTCTCCGTGTCATTGGAACCCACCAATCGAGCTGTACCCTATGTCCTGGGCCGTCTCTTTGCCGTGCTGGAGCGTATGCAGAGTGTTGCGTTGAAAGACCTCAACGCCACCATTCGAGACCGCTACTTCGGTGCTGCTTCGCGAAACCCTGCCACCGTCTTCCCTCGGCTCATGCAGCTGTCGATGAACCACCTCCATAAGGCTGAGAGGGACAGGAGGGGCTCCGCCAACTGGCTGGAGAAGACGAAGACCGAGGTGATGGGACTGCTCGACGGGAAGCACTACCCCCGACTGCTTTCTCTCGAAGATCAGGGACTCTTCGCGGTGGGCTACTACCACCAGCGAGAAGCGCTCTTCGCGAAGCGCAAGGGCGACGGGGGCGGCACTCCGGATGCCGGCTCTGACGAGTCCGACGACTGACGCCACCATTCCCACGTTTTCCACACGAGAAAGAGAACGCCATGTCCGAGCTGAAGAATCGCCACGACTTCGTCTTGCTGTTCGACGTCCAGGATGGGAACCCCAATGGAGATCCCGATGCGGGCAACCTGCCGCGAATCGACCCGGAGACGGGCGAGGGTTTGGTCACTGACGTGAGTCTCAAGCGCAAGGTACGTAACTTCATCTTGTTTACCCAGGACAAGAAGCCCGGGTTCGACATCTTCGTGAAGGAGAAGGCCATCCTGAATGTGTCCATCGGCGATGCTTACAAGGGGCTGGGCATCGACCTGAACGAGAAGCCGAAGAGCGAGAAGGACGGTAAGAAGCGCAAGGAGCCAGGAGAGGCTCAGGGCTCGGAGGTCGAGGAGGGCCGCAAGTGGATGTGCAGTACGTTCTTCGATGTGCGCGCCTTTGGTGCCGTGATGTCCACAGGCGCGAACGCGGGGCAGGTGCGTGGACCCGTGCAGCTCACGTTCGCCCGTTCGGTGTCTCCCATCGTCTCACTGGAGCACTCGATCACCCGCATGGCTGTGACCAAGGAGTCCGATGCGGAGAAGCAGGGCGGTGACAACCGCACGATGGGGCGGAAGAACACGGTGCCGTATGGGCTCTACCGCGCGCATGGCTTCGTCTCGCCGTATCTGGCGAAGCAGACGGGCTTCAGCTCGGGTGACCTGGACCTGTTGTTCAAGGCCTTCATGAACATGTTCGAGCTGGACCGCAGTGCGGCGCGTGGATTGATGTCCATGCGCAAGGTGGTCGTCTTCAAGCACGGGTCCGAGCTGGGCAATGCGCCCGCGCACGTGCTGTTCGACCGGGTGCATGTGGACCGCGTACAGACGGAGAAACCGGTGCGCTCCTTCAAGGACTACACGGTGAAGGTGGACACGGTGGGGATGCCCAAGGGGGTCGAGGTGATGGAACTGGCGGGATGACCTCCGCTAGCGAGACGTGGGTGGCGCTGTCCGCCTTGCAGCACCTGTTGTTCTGCGAGCGGCAGGCGGCGCTCATCCACGTGGAGCAGCTCTGGCGGGAGGATGTCCGCACGGCCACGGGGCGGCTGCTCCATGAGCGGGTGGACCTCCCGGGGCATGATGCTCGGCCTGGGCGCCGTGTAGAGCGCGCGGTGCGGTTGGGTTGTGAGCGGCTGCGATTGGTGGGGCGCGCGGACCTGGTGGAGTACCACCCGGATGCCACGAGCCCCACCGGGTGGCGGCCGTATCCCGTGGAGGTGAAGCGGGCGAAGCGCAAGTCACTCGAGGCGGACTCCGTGCAGCTCTGTGCCCAGGCGCTGTGCCTGGAGGAGATGCACGGGGTCGCCGTTCCCGAGGGCGCGCTGTTCCATGTCGCGCAGCATCGGCGGCAGGTGGTGATGTTGGACGCGCGGCTGCGGGCCCGGACGGAAGAGGCGGTGGCTCGGATGCATGAGCTGCTGGCCCGGGGGCACGTGCCGGTGGTGGCGAGGGCTCCGAAGTGTGAGTCGTGTTCGCTGGAGCCGCTGTGCATGCCGCACGTCACGGCGGGACAGCGGCGTGCCTCCGACCATCTGCGGCGGATGGTGGAACTCGTGGACCCGGAGACCGTGTCGTGACCACCGCGCTCAATACGCTGTTCATCACCGTGGAGGGCACCCGCCTGAACAAGGAGGGGGAGCGGGTGGTGGTGACAGTCAAGGACGAGAAGAAGGCGGAGGTGCCGCTGCGGCATCTGCGCTCGGTGGTGTGTCTGACGCGGGCCTGGATGACACCGGAGCTCCTGGAGAGCTGTGTCGAGGCGGGCATCCACGTGTCCTTCTTCGGGGTGACGGGGCGATTCCTTGCGCGCGTCGAGGGGCTGCCCGGGGGCAATGTGCTGCTGCGCCGCGAGCAGTACCGCGCGGCGGATGATGGGGGGAGGACGCTGGCCATCGCTCGGGCGATGGTGGTGGGGAAGGTGAGCAACGCGCGGCAGTTCGTCCTGCATGCGAAGCGGGACGCGGCGGCGGAGCAGGTGCCGTCGTTGGAGGATGCGGCGAGGAGGCTCGCCGAGCACCTGCGCGCGGTGGGGCGGGCGGAGGAGCTGGAGCAGGTGCGTGGGCTGGAGGGCATCGCGGCCCGGGACTACTTCGAGGCGTTCCCGGGCTTGCTGAAGGGAGGGGCACGGCGGTTCGGGTTCGATGGGCGCAATCGCCGGCCTCCGAGGGACCCGCTGAACGCGCTGTTGTCGTTTGGTTATGCGTTGTTGGCGCAGGACTGCGCGGGGGCGTTGGCGGGAGTGGGGCTGGACCCTGCGGTGGGGTTCCTGCACGAGGACCGACCGGGGCGGCTGTCACTGGCGTTGGACTTGATGGAGGAACTCCGTGCGCCTGTGGTGGACCGGCTGGTGTTCTCGCTGGTGAATCGCGGGCAGCTCAAGCCAGAGGATTTCAAGGAGGAGGCCGCGGGAGCGGTCATGCTGCGGGATGAGGCGCGCAAGGCGTTCCTCGTGGCGTATCAGGCGGCGAAGCAGGTGGAGGTGCAGCACGTCTTCCTGGGGCAGCAGACGAGCTGGGGGCTGGTGCCGCACCTGCAGGCGTTGTTGCTGGCGAGGACCCTTCGAGGGGAACTGGACGGGTATCCTCCGTTCGCGGTGCGCTGATGCGGAAAGTCACCGTGCTCGTCTGCTACGACGTCCAGGTGAGTGACCCGACGGGACCCAAGCGGCTCCGACGGATTGCGCGGATGTGCAAGGACCATGGGGTCCGCGTCCAGTACTCGGTGTTCGAGTGTGTGCTGGAGCCGAAGGACTGGGTCGTGCTGCGTGCACGGTTGCTCTCGGAGCTGGATGCGGAGAGCGACAGTCTGCGGTTCTACTTCTTGAGCGAGGACGTCGCTCGGAAGACGGAGCACCATGGCACGCGGGTTCCATTGGATGTCGAGGGACCGCTCATCCTGTGAGCGGCTTGCCTGCTCTGACTGGGGCGCGCGAACCTGTCCCAGTGCGCGCGCCGTCGGAGGTTCGCGCTCTTTGAAATCTCCAATAGCCGTAGGGAGTTACGCGAGGGCGACCGGGGACCCGGACTGGATGGACAGGCCTGTGGACCCAGGTTCGCGCGAGCCGGCCGGATTCCCCAGCAATCATGGTAGCTTGGCAGGGCAGAGTCGCTCCTCGTGACCGCGAGGAGCGTGGGTTGAAACACGTCCTCATCATTGAAATCCAGATTCAATGTGGTCGCTCCTCGTGACCGCGAGGAGCGTGGGTTGAAACTTCATCAGCGGCTGTCTCCACCTTGGGGTGTGGTCGCTCCTCGTGACCGCGAGGAGCGTGGGTTGAAACACATACAACCTCGGCGCGCCCGTGCGCGAGGCGGTCGCTCCTCGTGACCGCGAGGAGCGTGGGTTGAAACACCAGTACGCCGACGAGGCGCTCGAGCAGGGGGGGCGCTCCTCGTGACCGCGAGGAGCGTGGGTTGAAACACGGGTGTGACGGCACGGGGTTGAACCTGTCGAGTCGCTCCTCGTGACCGCGAGGAGCGTGGGTTGAAACCGTGCCACTGCCAGGGGCCGTGTGTCGCCGCAGCGTCGCTCCTCGTGACCGCGAGGAACGTGGGTTGAAACAGGCCCGGTACATCATGGCGTTGCGGAACCCGCGTCGCTCCTCGTGACCGCGAGGAGCGTGGGTTGAAACTTTGCCTTGGCCCTTCGCTCTTTCTGCTCGCCCTCGTCGCTCCTCGTGACCGCGAGGAGCGTGGGTTGAAACAGGACAACACATGACCCCGCGCATCGGATTGGTCGCTCCTCGTGACCGCGAGGAGCGTGGGTTGAAACATGGTGAGGACTCCGGTAGCTACAAGGGAATTTCTGTCGCTCCTCGTGACCGCGAGGAGCGTGGGTTGAAACTTCGGGCCCGTGCGTGCGCAGCGCCTCGGCCAGTCGCTCCTCGTGACCGCGAGGAGCGTGGGTTGAAACACCTTCTTCGCCGGATCATGGCCAACCAGTCGAGGTCGCTCCTCGTGACCGCGAGGAGCGTGGGTTGAAACAAGGCGGGTGGCCCGCTCGTCGGCCTGTGGAGTGTCGCTCCTCGTGACCGCGAGGAGCGTGGGTTGAAACTGGGCCTGCCACGCACCGAGGGCATTCTGTCCCTGGTCGCTCCTCGTGACCGCGAGGAGCGTGGGTTGAAACCTCATATCCTGTCGCCTCCACCGCGAGAGGGCGTCGCTCCTCGTGACCGCGAGGAGCGTGGGTTGAAACCCGCCCAGCTCCACGGGATGGAGTGGGTGGTGGTCGCTCCTCGTGACCGCGAGGAGCGTGGGTTGAAACGCCACCTCGGCGCGAATCATCCGCGCCACCTGCTCGTCGCTCCTCGTGACCGCGAGGAGCGTGGGTTGAAACTCGTGCTCCAAGACGCTGCCAGCGAGGATGGCCTGTCGCTCCTCGTGACCGCGAGGAGCGTGGGTTGAAACTTCAACGCACAATCAAAACAAGCATATGAGCGTTGTCGCTCCTCGTGACTGCGAGGAGCGTGGGTTGAAACGTTTGAGCTGGCAGTCCTGGGAGCTTTCGTTTAGTCGCTCCTCGTGACCGCGAGGAGCGTGGGTTGAAACGAGACCACGTCGAACCCGGACGGGTCGGTGACCGGTCGCTCCTCGTGACCGCGAGGAGCGTGGGTTGAAACATGCGCGCCGACACCGCACCGGCGAAATGCCGCGGTCGCTCCTCGTGACCGCGAGGAGCGTGGGTTGAAACGCCGCGGCTCCCGCAGCTGGCGCCGCCAACCGTCGTCGCTCCTCGTGACCGCGAGGAGCGTGGGTTGAAACTTCGCCCAGGGCGCCTCCGCTCCAGGCGCCCCCGTCGCTCCTCGTGACCGCGAGGAGCGTGGGTTGAAACGCTTCGGAGAGTCGGACACCTGTCGCCTTCCCTGTCGCTCCTCG
>NZ_JAJVKW010000025.1 GCF_024198255.1 Myxococcus guangdongensis | reverse complement strand
CGCTCTTCTCGGTGGAGTACGCGCTGTGGAGGATGTGGAGGAGTTGGGGAGTGGAGGCGGACGCGGTGCTGGGGCACAGCGTGGGGGAGTACGTGGCGGCGGTGGTGGCGGGCGTCATGGGGATGGAAGACGCGCTGAAGCTGGTGGCGGAGAGAGGCCGGCTGATGCAGGGGTTGGGAGGGGAAGGGGAGATGGTGGCGGTGGAGGGGCCGGAGGAGTGGATTGCGGAGGCGGTGAAGGGGCTGGAGACGAGCGTGTCGATTGCGGCGCGCAACGGGCCGAAGCAGTGGGTGGTGGCGGGGCTGAAGGAGGGAGTGAAGGAGGCGGAGCGTCGGCTGGCGGAGAAGGGGGCGAAGACGAAGAAGCTGAAGGTGTCGCACGCGTTCCACTCGCCGCAGATGGAGCCGATGCTGGAGGACTTCGAGGCGAGGGTGGGGGCGGTGAAGTTGGAAGCACCGAAGCGGGTGCTGATTTCGAATGTGAGCGGGAAGAAGGCGGGGGCGGAGGTGGCGAGCGCGAAGTACTGGCGCACGCACGTGAGGGAGGCGGTGCGCTTCGCGGAGGGGATGGAGGCGCTGAGGAAGGAGGGGGTGGGCGTCTTCGTGGAGGTGGGGCCCGCGCCGGTGTTGGTGGGGATGGGGAGGCAGACGCTGGAGGAGGAGGGACTGGAGTGGGTGGCGAGCCTGAGGAAGGGGAAGGGGGAGTGGGAGACGGTGCTGGAGGGGTTGGGAGCGCTGTACGTGAAGGGAGTGGAGGTGGCGTGGAGCGAGTACGAGAAGCCGTACGCGCGCCGCACCGTGTCCCTGCCCACGTATCCGTTCCAGCGGCGTCGCCACTGGCACGCCGAGCCCGTGCCCCAGCCCCGCGTGTCCTCACCGTCCACCTCGTCCGTGGTCCGCGTGGCCTCGCAGCTCCAGGCCTCGAGCGAGCTGGGCAGCGTGGGTGTGGCGGACGTGTACTCCGACTTCGGCCGCTCCTTCGAGCGCTTCAACACGCGAGGCCAGGAGCTGTACCTGCACTGGGCTCCGCTGCGTGAGGTGCCCAAGGGCTTCTCGTGGCTCAAGGTCTTCTACCCGGACCTCTTCCCCGAGGACGACCACGTCCAGTTCGAGCACGTCTACGGCGAGGCGCTGCGCGAGCTGCGCTCCGTGACCTACCGCGCGGTGGACTTCTCCTCCATCCGGCGCGTGCTCGACATCGGCTGCGGCTACGCGTCCGACCTCATCGACCTGGCGAAGAACCACGCCCACCTCAAGCTGGACGGCTACAACATCACCCTCGCGCAGGTGGAGGCGGGAGGCCGCAAGGTGAAGGAGCGCGGCCTGCAGGACCGCGTGCGCCTGTTCAACCGCGACAGCTCCCAGGACGAGTTCCCGGACCAGTACGAGCTCATCCAGGCGTTCCAGGTCATCCATCACATCGAGGACAAGCGCGGCGTGCTGGCCAACATCCAGCGGCACCTGGCCAACGGTGGCTTGCTGGTGGCGTCGGACATCGTCTCCACCGTGGACGAGACGCTGCGCCACGAGGAGTCCGAGGCCCACCTGCTGCCGCGTAAGGAATGGGCGCAGCTCTTCGCCGAGGCGGGGCTGCGCATCATCGGCTGCGTGGACCTGAGCCGCGAAATCAGCAACTTCTTCGATGACCGCGAGTACGACGCGTCCATGGCGCGGCTCAAGCAGAACATCACCGCCGCCGAGAGCGCCTTCATCGTGGGCCCGCACATGTTGGGCAAGCTGCTGGGCACGGGGCTCGCGCAGTACCTGGTGCTCACGCTGCAGAAGGAGCCGTTCCTCAGCCGCGACGTCCTGCTCTCGATGAACCAGCGCTACCTGGACGCGCCGCAGGCCTACGCGGACATCGTGGCCCACGCGGACGCGGAAGGCCGCTTCCCGCTCGAGGCGCCGCGCTCGGCCAGCACCGCCGCTCCGCGCTCCACGCAGTCCATGGGCGGACTGTCCCTCTCCGCGGATCCGGCGCAGGCCCGGGGGCAGCTCAAGTCCTTCCTCGAGGAGCGCATCCGCAAGGTGCTCCAACTCGCGAAGGAGGACACCGTGGCGTTCGACTCGACGTTCATCTCGCTGGGCTTCGACTCCTTCACGGGCCTGCAGCTCAAGAACGTGCTCGAGAAGGAGCTGGGGGTGTCGCTGCCCATGTCCCAGCTCTTCGAGGACCTGAGCCTGGACGCGCACGTGGACCGGATGCTCGCGGGGCTCAAGCGCGCCGCGCCGCCGCCCGAGTCTCCGGCCGCAACCGAGCCCGCCCTGGACGTCGACGCCATGTCCGAGGACGAGGTCAACGCGCGCCTCCAGGCACTCCTCAAATCCTAGTCGTCATCCCTCTCCCATCACTTCCAAGGAAAAACCCATGAGCCTCAAAGACCTCCCCATCACCCTCGCCGGCAAGCTGCATGACATCGAAATCGTCCACTTCACCGTGGACCTGGAGGAGATGAAGCAGCACATCCCCTCGCAGTTGAAGGTGCGCTCGGTGGGCGGCAAGTCCGTCGTGTCCCTGGTGAACGTGACGCCGCACCGCATGGGGCCCCAGTTCCTGCCCCCCGTCATGCGTCCCACGTATCAGGCGTTCCTCTTCCGCACGCTGCTGGAGGACGCCGAGTACAACGAGGAGAAGAAGGACAAGGGCCTGTACTTCACCGCGGTGCGCTCGCCCAGCTTCATGGCGCGCACGGGCCTGAAGCTCTTCACCGACATCGTCATCGAGTCCTGCATCACCACGCGCACCGGCAACCGCGTCGACCTGCGCACCGGCGACCGCTTCGTGCGCTACGAACTGGATGACCACGCCCCGGTGACGGTGGACCCGGAAATCGAAGACATCGCCAACACGTTGGACCGCGCCTACACCGTCAATGAGGATGGCGTGGTGCGCCGCGTGGTCATCGAGCGCTACCGCTGGCCGCTCAAGCAGGTGGCCTGCAAGGACTTCGCGACCAACTTCTTCAAGTCCGCCGAGCCGCGCGCTTGCTACAAGGTGACGGAGATCATCGACTACATCTGGAAGCCCTTCGAGGTCATCGCGAGGCCCCGGGCGTGAGCGGCCCGCTGCCCTACTCGGGGTCCGAGTACTGGAAGAACTACCTGCTGCGCTGGTACGGCGGCGAGGAGACGCTGCGGCAGTGGACGCGGCACGTGCGCGAGAGCACGTACCGTGGACAGCACCGCACGCACGCGCTGGACCTCTATCCGGGAGCCAGTCCCGAGCGGCCCGTCATCATCCTGGTGCCGGGCTCGGTGTCCTACGGGCGGCTCTTCGCCTACCCGGCGCTGCTCTTGCGCGAGCTGGGCTACAACGTCATCACCTTCGACTTCGAGGGCTGTGGCCTGGACCGCCAGGGCCTGGGCGACTACACGCTCGAGGCGCACGTGAAGAACCTGGTGGACGTCATCCAGCGCGCACGCCAGGAGTTCAAGGGCCCCGTCGTCACCTTCGGCCTGAGCTTCGGCGGCATGACGTCCTATCTCGCCGCCGAGCGCACGCCGGTGGACGTCATGGCCTGGTACGCCTGCGTGGACCCGAGTGATCGCGAGTTCATCCAGACGGAGTTCAGCCCCGGCAAGGCGATGCCGCTGGTGGTGAGCCTCTTCCGGGGGCTCGCGAAGCTGCTGCCCAAGGTGCGCGTGCCGGTGAAGGCGTTCCTCCAGTACTCGCGGCTGTCGGACTCGGTCGACTTCAACGACGCGTACGGCAAGGACCCGCTGGTGGGCGGCAGCTGCACGCTGAGGGCGATGGTCAGCGTGATGTCCGACTACAAGAAGAGCGTCCCCTTCGGAGCCGCGCGCTTCCCGTTCCTGGTCATGCATGACCGGCAGGACCGGATGTTCCCCATGAAGTACAGCCGCAAGACGTACGAGCAGCTCGGGGACATCCCCAAGGCGTACGTGGAGCTGGCGGGGCAGGGCCACTGGCCCACGTCGCCCGAGGGGATGAAGGCGCTCATCTCCCCGCTCGACACCTTCCTTCAGGGCCTCCCCCTGGGGCAGAGGGCCGTGGGCACCTGACGCCCACGGGAGGACGAGGCCGGGAAGTACGCACCCGGCCTCGGTGACTCACGCCAGGACGAGGACGCGAGCGCCAGGCTCGGGGGCGAACAGCTCCCGCACCAGGCCCGCGCGATTGTCGCGGACGACGCGCTGGTTGATGGAGCCCTTGTCCGTCAGCTCGTGCGTATCGAAGGACGGGGGCTCGGCCACCAGCAACAGCCGGCGGATGGCGTGGGACGAGCCCGGGAAGGCGCGGTTGTGCCCCTCGAGCGTCTCACGCAGCCGGGCCAGCACGTCCTGGCGCGCGTGCGGCGGCGTGTCCGCCGGCGCGGGGCCGAGCAGGGCGGTGATGGCGTTGGGGTTGAGCCAGGCCATGACGCCGACGGCCTCCTCCCCGAGCCCGCAGATGACGCAGTCGGAGAGCAGCGGCGCGGCGGTGGTCAGCACCTGTTGCCGCAGGGCGCTCGCGGCCACGCGCGTGCCGGTGTTGAGCTTGAAGTCCTCGGCCAGTCGTCCCGCGAAGACGAGCCCCGCTTCGGGCCGCGCCGGGTCCAGGAAGCGCACCGCGTCGCCCAGCTCGTAGAAGCCCTCCTCGTCGAAGCCCTGTCGCCCGGTGGGCTCGGCGTCGTGTCCCGGCGTCACCGTGGGGCCCTTCACGCGCAGGGCGTGGCGGTCATCGGTGGGCACCAGCTTGAGCTGCACGCCGGGCAGGGGCAGGCCCACGAGCCCTGTGTCGTCGGTGGTCCAGTGCACCTGGGTGATGCACTGGGTTTCGGTGGCGCCGTAGATGGTGGTGAAGGGGATGCGGTGGCCCACCGTCTTCACCGCGAGCGCCTGCAGCTCGTTGGCGACGGGCGTGGGCAGGGCGGCGCCGCCGTAGGCCATGGTCTCCAGTCGGCGGAAGAAGGCCTGGCACAGCTCGGCGTCGGTGCGCAGCGCGTCCACGAGCATGCGGAAGGCCACCGGCACGGAGGAGAACTCCGTGGGGGACACGCTCTTGATGTTGGCGATGGTCTTCTCGAAGAGGCCGGGCATCGGCCGGCCCTCGTCCAGGTAGACGGTGGCTCCGCGCAGCAGGTTGTGGTTGAAGCCGATGTTGCCGCCGCCCACGTGGCTCCAGGGCATCCAGTCGAGGATGACGGGGGCGGAGCGGTCCGAGGCGGGCATCTCCAGCGCCGCCCAGCTCGCGAGCTGGTGACACATCATCCCTTGTGTCTGCGCCACACAGCGGGGCTGAGCGGTGGAGCCGGAGGTGAACATCCACTTGGCCACGGTGTCGTGGTGGATGCGCTCGATGGAGTCGTCCACGGCGGACGTGGGCGCCGTGTCCAGCCAGGAGGACAGCCGCGAGTGACGGGGCGCCGCCGGGGTGCCGGTGGCGGTGATGACCTCCACGTCGGTGAGGTCCAGGGCCTGGAGGGCCTTGGCGAAGCGGTCCGCGTCATCGGTGTAGACGATGGCGGGCCGGCACACGGCGAAGGCGTGGCGCAGCTTGCCGTGGTCCGCGCTCCACAGGGAGAAGGGCACGCTGATGGGGGCCACCGGGACGCGGGCCATCATGGCCCCGAGCATCACCACGGCGAACTCGATGGAGCTGCCGGAGAGAATCATCACCGAGCGGCCCTCGGGCAGCGCGCGCGAGAGCAGACCCTGTGCGAAGGCGCGCGCCTGCCGGTGGATGTCCGCGTACGTCTGCTCCCGCCACGTGCCATCCGGGGTGCGCTGCGCCAGGAAGATGCGCTCCGGGATGGCGCGGGCCTGTCGGGCGAGGACGTGGACGATGCTGCGTTCGACGTCCTCGTAGGAGTAGCCGCTCTCAAGCAGCAGCGAGCCATCCGGACGGGACTGGACGCGCACGCTGGGGCCGCGCATGGCGAGGGGACGGTAGGGAGTGTTCGTCGTCATGGGTGTGGGCTCCAGGGGTTCTCAGCGACCGACGAAGCGCGCGGGGCGCTTCTCCAGGAAGGCGCGGGGACCCTCGACGGCGTCCTCCGTCTGGTAGATGGGCTCGGCGATTTCGAGCTCCCGGCGCAGCGCGTCCCCAAGGGGAAGGCCCAGGCACTCACGCACGGAGCGGCGGATGAGGCGCACGGCGACGGGGCCGTTGGCGGCGATCTGCTCGGCGAGCTGGAGGGCGGTGGGGAGCAGCTCCGCGCGCGACACGACGCGGTTGAGGAAGCCGAGCTCGAAGGCCCGCGAGGCGGGAATGAGAGAGCCGGTGAGGAGCATCTCCATCGCGTGGGCCTGGGGGAGCTGTCGGGGCAGGCGCACCGTGGAGCCGCCCGCGGGGAACAGGCCCCACTTCACCTCCTGGAGGCCGAGCGAGGCTTCGTGACAGGCCACGCGCAAATCCGTGGCCTGGGCCAGCTCCATGCCGCCGGCCACCGCGTGTCCGTTGATGGCGGCGATGACGGGCTTCTCGCAGTCGAAGTCGCGCAGGATGGCCTTCCACCCGAAGCTGCGGTCGGCGACGAGCGCCTCCTCGAAGCGGTCCTGCGGCTTGCGCGCGCCGGAGAGCAGCGGAATGGTCTTCACCAGGTCCGCGCCGGCGCAGAAGGCCTTCTCGCCCGCGCCGGTGACGATTCCCACGCGCAGTTGGTCATCCCGGCGAAGCCGCTCCCAGGCCTCGGCCAGCTCATAGGCCATCTGCGCGTCGATGGCGTTGCGTGCCTCCGGCCTGTCCAGGGTGATGAGCGCCACATGGCCTTGCACGTCGAAGCGGACTGTCGCCATTCGGGATTCCTTGCACGGAGGATGAGTCCCGAAGACTAGCTTCTCTCGCAGTGAAGTCGTGCGGCATGCGCACACGAATTCATGGCGCGCCGTGGCAAGGCACGAGCGGTGACAGGCATTGCGCCATGAGGTGGCGATGACCCCGACGAGGGCCCCATGGCGAGGGCTGCCCGGGGTGTGCCGGGCAGCCCCGCATCGTTACTTCACGGACGCGTCGGGTGCCGGGGCAGGGGCCGGCGGGGCGACGACGGAGACCTTGCCCTCATCCTTCTGGAGGGTGTGCGTGCTGCCCGGCGCGTAGCGCTGGAACTCCTCCAGTGTGGCGGGGACGTAGGTGATGGCGGGCTCGGCGTCGCCGTGGAATCGCACGGTGTACTTCGCCGCGCGGGAGTCGCGCTCCTTCTCACCGGAGCGCAGGGCCTTGGCGGGCTTGAGCTCGGCGGCGGTCGGCCAGTGCGTCTGCACGGTGGTGCCCTGGGCCTTCACGTCCCGCTCGTGCGTCCAGCGCCACGCCTTCCAGGTGTACCAGGTGGCGTCGCGCGGCACGCTGCGGTAGCGCGGCTCCTTGCGCGTGCGGCGCTCGTCGACAAAGCGCGGCTCCTTGCGCGTCTTCGTCACCGAGCAGTAGCGCGTCTTGCAGCGCTTCTCGCCGCCTGTGCAGGTCGTCTTGCAGGTGGCGAAGCCGTTCTTGTTGCTGGTGCAGGTCTCCTTGCACTTCTCGGGCGTGGTGGTGCAGTCCTCTCCGCAGGCCTCCTTGTCGCGGTAGGTCTCGGTGGTGAAGCCCTTCTGGACGCGCTCCGTGTAGGCGACGGTCTGGTATCCGTCGAGCACCTGGTCATCGTGGTGGTGGCGATTGCCCTGGGCCTTCACCTGGAGGGCGTCGGACGGGCGGTCCTCCTCGAAGCCTCCTTCGTCCACCAGACGGTAGCGCTCCACGCTCACGGTGTGTTCCCAGGAGACGTCCTGGACCTGGAGTGCGCGCGTCCACTCGGGGCCCTTGACGGTGGTGGTGGCGGTAGCCGCTTCCTTCGTCTTGGACGAGGCGCCCTCCATCGCGCCGCGCATCATGGGGCAGCAGCAGAAGAGGGAGAGGAGCCCCAGGACGATGTAGCAGCCGATGCGGCGGGGCTTGCCCGGACCCGCTGGCACGTCTGGAAGGAGCTGCTCGATGTCAGCGGTGCTGGTGCCAGAGACTGCGGACGCGCCGCAGTTCTTGCAGCCACCGTCGAGGGCTCGCTGGTCGCTCTCACAGTAGGCGCAGCGCCAGTGAGGGCCGGAGGTGGCCATCCGGAGCAGCGCTTCGTCCGTCACCGAGACGGCGGAGGCGGTGTCCTCTGGCATCTCGTACTGCTCGCTGCCGTCCTTGGCGTTCTTGCACTGCTGGCACACCATGTGGCGGCCGAGGTTGCGGTGGTTGCAACTCGAACAACGCCAGAACATCTCAATATGCCGCTCCGACATCTTGGTGTTTTCCCCCTCGGGTGAATACAGCCGAGCGGAGCGGCCTATAACAGTTCTATCGAAGCGCCGCGAGCGCCGCGCTGACCTTCGCCACCGTCACCGACACGGGCGTCGTCACCTCCGGCGCGAAGATGGCCACGCGAAGCTCCTCGAAGGCCCAGCGCAGCTCCTTCGCCGCCTCCTGGTCGCGAACGGTGGCGCTCTTGGCGAGGAAGGTCTCCCACAGCGGCGTGAACGGCGCGGCCTTCGCCGCGTCCTTGCCGGGGTTCGCCACCGCACGCGACAGCCGCGCCTGGACCGCGCGCAGATAGCGCGGGTAGTGCATCAGCCGAGAGAAGGGAATCCACTCGATGAGCTTCGCGGGGAACAACTGCGCGAGCTGCGAGCGGATGTCCCGCACGGCCGCCGCGCCGCTCGGCCCCTTGGAGGCCGTCTTGAGCGCCGCGAGCGTCTGCGCCAGCTCCCCGGACGTGACGACGACGGCGTTCGTCCAGTCCCGGGCCTCCTGCTCGATGCGCGGTGAGCCCTCGCGCAGCAGCGCCTCGAAGGCCACCTTCGTGCGAGGCAGCGGCGCACCCGGCGCGAGCTTGAACGCGTCATCGACGGCGCGTGCGAGGACCAGCGCCTTGAACGCCTCGGCCTGTCCCCGCGCGGGCGGCGCACCGTCCAGGGACGGGAAGGGTTGCGGCATGCGCGCGGCACTGACGGCCACATGCCCGCGAGCGGCGAGCATCAGGAGACGACGCACTCCCGTGCGCGACGCCGCATCCGCGGCCGCGGAGGTCTCGAGCAACACCAGGTCCACCGTGGCCCCCCGGTCGACGAGCGCGGGATAACTCCGGACATCGAGCCCCCCGACCCGCCGGGTGACCATCGGCGGCAACTCCCCGAACGTCCACGCCGTCAGCCCCTTCTTCTCCCAATCCGACGTCGGCGCCGTGCTGCGCAGCACCGCCCGCGCATGTCCCCCGTGCTGCTCCAACAGCGCGTCGACATCGCGGCCCCGCGCGAGCTCCTTCCCCTTCTCGTCGAGCACCCGGAGCGTGATGCGCAGATACGGCAACACCCCCTCCGCCCGGAAGGCCTCCTCGGGCACCTCCATTCCGCTCAGCCGGGACACCCCACGCGAGAGCGCCGGAATCAACGGCCCGCGGAAGGGCACCAGCTCCTTCGCGAGGAGCTCGACCAGGTCCGGCAACGAACCCAACTGCTTGCGCTGGGCGCGAGGCAGCTGCTCGAGCAGCGCGGTGAGCTTCTCCCGATGCCACCCGGGAATGGTCCAGTCCAGCTCACCCGGGGCCAACTGGGCGAGCAACAACAGCGGCACGCTCAGCGTGATGCCGTCGTCCTCGGCTGAGGGGTCGAAGGTGTACGTCACCGGCACGGAAACGCCGTGCAGGCTGATGGCATCCGGATAGTTCGCCACGGACAGGCCCGGGTCGTACGCGAGCGCATCCTCCATCGTGAGGACCAGCACCTCCGGGTCGGCCGCCTCGGCCTTGCGCCGCCAGACCTCGAACCCCGCGCCGTCCGTCACGTCCGCCGGGACGCGCTTGTCGAAGAACGTCAGCAGCGCCTCGTTGTCGAGCAGCTCGCTCTTGCGAGCCTTGTCCCGCAGGCTCGCCACGCGGTCGAGCACCCGGCGGTTCTTCTCCTGAAACGCTCCCCGGGAGCGGTACTCACCCCGGACCAGGGCGTGCTCGATGAACATCAGTCGCGCCCGCTCCGGGTCCATGCTGGCCAGGGCCACGGGGCGCTCCTTGAAGACCGGGAGCCCGAAGAGCGTCGCGCTCTCCTTCACGACGGCGCGCGACGACTTCTCCGACCAGTGCGGCTCGGAGTAGCTGCGCTTGAGCAGGTGGTCAGCCGCCTCCGAGAGCCACTCCGGGTCCAGCTTCGCCGCCGTGCGCGCGAACAGCTGGGACGTCTCCACCAGCTCGAACGCCATCACCCAGGCCGGCGGCTTCTTCGCGAGCGCCGACGAGGGGTGCACCATGAAGCGCGTCTGCTTCGCGCCCGTGTAGTTGCGCTGCTCCGGGTTCCACTGGCCGATGCGGGACAACAGCCCGGTGAGGAGCGCCTGGTGCAGCACGTCCCCGCGCACCGGGGCGCCCTTGCCCTTCTTCGGCAGGCGCAGCTCACGGACGGTCTCCTCGAGCTGACGCTGCACGTCCCGCCACTCGCGCACCCGCAGGAAGGACAGGAAGTTGTCCCGGCACACGCGCCGCAGGTGGGACGTCCCGCGGCTGTCGGCCTCGCGGATGAAGGCCCACAGCTTGAGCAGGCTCGTGAAGTCCGAGTGCTCGTCACGGAAGCGCGCGTGCAGCGCGTCCGCCTTCTGCGCGAGCTCCCGGGGCCGCTCGCGCGGGTCCTGCAGGTTGAGCGCCGCGGCGATGATGAGCACCTCGTCCTGACACCCGTACTCGGCGCCGGCGAGAATCATCCGCGCGATGCGCGGGTCCACGGGGAAGCGCGCGAGCTGGTGCCCCAGGGGCGTCAGCGAGCGCTCCTTGCCCTCGATGGCCCCCAGCTCCTCCAGCACCCGCCAGCCCTCGGCGATGGCCTTCGGCTGGGGCGGGTCGAGGAAGGGGTAGTCCTCGACGTCACCCAGGCCCAGGGACTTCATCCGCAGGATGACCCCCGCAAGCCCCGTGCGTTTGATTTCGGGGTCCGTGAAGGCGGGCCGCGAGGTGAAGCTCGCCTCGTCGTAGAGGCGCACGCAGATGCCCTCGCGCACGCGGCCGCATCGCCCCTTGCGCTGGTCGGCGCTGGCCTGGGAGACCGGCTCGATGTGCAAGCGCGTGACGCCCGAGCGCGAGTCGTAGCGCGACAGTCGCGCCACCCCCGTGTCCACGACGTAGACAATCCCCGGGATGGTGACGGACGTCTCCGCGACGTTGGTGGCGAGGATGACCCGCCGCTCGGGGATGGAGGCGAAGACGCGCGACTGCTCGGAGGCCGACAGGCGCGCATACAGGGGCTGCACCACCGTGCCACGGAGGTTGCGCGCGTTCAGCGCGTTCTCGGCCTCGCGAATCTCCCGCTCACCCGGGAGGAACACGAGCACGTCTCCGTCCGGGTCGAGCGAGAGGACGTTCGCCACCGAGTCGGCGACGGAGTCGGCCAGCTCGTCGTCCTCGGGGGGCGGCTCGTAGAGCACGTCCACCGGGAAGGTGCGGCCCTCCACCTGGATGACCGGAGCGCCGCCGAAGAACTGCGAGAAGCGCTCGGTCTCGATGGTGGCCGAGCTCACCACCACCTTGAGGTCGGGGCGTCGGGGCAGCAGGCGCTTGAGCCACCCGAGCAGGAAGTCGATGGTGAGGCTGCGCTCGTGGGCCTCGTCGAGCACGATGGTGTCGTAGCGGCGCAGGAGCGGGTCGCTGTGGATCTGCGCGAGCAGGACACCGTCGGTCATGAACTTCACGGCCGTGCTCCGGGACGAGCGGTCCTCGAAGCGAATCTGGTAGCCGATGTCCGTGCCCAGCTCCGTGCCCACCTCGCGCGCCACGCGCGCCGCCACGCTGGTCGCGGCGATGCGCCGGGGCTGGGTGACGGCAATCTGTCGCGGGCGGCCGCGCCCCATGGCGAGCAGGATTTTCGGCAGCTGCGTCGTCTTCCCCGAGCCGGTGGCTCCCGCGACGATGACCACCTGATGGGCGGAGATGGCCTGGGTGATGTCCTCCACCCGGCTCGAGATGGGGAGCTCGGGGGGAAAGCGCAGGGTGGGCTGGCCGCCAGGGGGCGGAACGGGTGAGTCGCCGGACATGGCCCCATGGACTAGCACTGAAGCGCCCGCGGTGCCCCTGACGAATCGTGTGGGAGCCTGCTCGGCCGGCATTCCCGAGCCGCCCTCCACCCGCATTCGCGGCGGATGCAGCCGACCCGTGCCATGCCATATCGTCGTTGGATGACCACGCCGCGAACCCTCACTGACCTGATGGCCGAGGTGTCCAGCCGCGCCCGGGATTGGGGAGAGGCGCAGGAGCTGGGCGTCGAGCGTGGGGCGGTCGTGGCCGCCTGGCTGGAGAGCGACGACCCGGTGGCGATGCTGCACCTGCTCGTCGCGCTGTATCCCAAACGCGAGAAGGAGAAGTGCCTCGAACTGGCGACCGCGCTGTCGTTCTTCGAACCGATGCGGGACCTGGCCCATACGATTCGTCGCTGGAGCAGCGGCATCCCGACGAATGGTCAGTCCCCGTTCTACTTCATGCGGTCCTTCCAGCGGCTGAACAACGCCTTCCGGTGGATGGAGGACACGACGCGCTCAGACCTCGAGCCCAAGCTCGTCGCGGCGATCCGCGCCGCCTTCCCGGACCCGTACACGCTCGTCGGGCCCGCCGCATCGGGCCCGGGGTGAGCACGTCGGACCGCGAGAGGGCCCGTGTGACAGGCCCTCCCGCGAGAGTGCTCACCTACCAGATGCAGGAGAGCCCGAAGGACATGGTGGGGAGCGCGGAGAGCGCCCCATCCGGGACCACGCCGTGCGTGGGATGGGTGGTGGCGTGCTTGCGCAGGCCGGGGGTGCTGCTGTTGACGTAGCCCACCTCGTACACGGTGCTGCTGGAGCGCTCGCGCACCACGGCGCCGCACCACGGCTCGTTCGGGACGCTCGCCAGCGTGCCCAGGGGGACCGTCTTCACGCTGCCGTAGCCACCGAAGTACGCGATGTCCGCGGGGTCGGTGAGCAGGTACTTGGCGCCGGCGACCCACAGGTAGATGGGGCTCGTGGTGCGCTCCTGCACCAGCAGACTCATGGCGTAGGTGTAGTCGATGAAGGGGTCGGACCAATTGCTGTTCGGGATGTCGTGGACGACCCTCCAGTCATCCCAGGCATCCAGCTCCGTGGGGTTGGGAATCCACCAGGGCCGCTGACCCACGACGACGTAGATGGGGGAAGTCCCAATCTGACGGAAGAGGGTGCCGTCCATGGGCACCTGGGTGTACGAGTCGATGGTGGCCTGGGGCAGGGCCACCGTCGTGAGGCCCGAGTAGAGGCTGTGCTGCGCGGGAGGGATGAAGAAGCGCGCCCCGCCCGCCACGTAGTAGCGGTTCGAGGTCCCGATTCCGAGCAGGACGGTGCCATCTGGAGCGGACACGTAGCCAGCGAAAGCCTTCACTCCGAAGAGGCTCAGGCTCAACAGGAGCCAGCGGGTGATGCATGCGAGGGAGGATGTGACACGCACGGATTTTTCTCCTGACATGGGGGGGACCTTCTGATTGCTTCCGCCGCACCCACTCGGGTCGGCAGAGGCTCTACGAAGGCAGTCCCCGGGTCTGGTCATGCACCGTGGTTTTCGAAGGAGATACTTGCGCCATGACGACCAGCCCGGACACGCCGCGAATCGACCGGGGCGACCTGTACTGGCTCGCGCCCGATGACGCGCGGGGCCCCGCGCCGGCCTACTCGCATCCGTACGTGGTGGTGCAGGAGGATGTCTTCAACCACTCGCGAATCACCACGGTGGTGGTCTGCGCGCTCACGTCGAACCTGCACCGCGCCACCGAGCCCGGCAACGTCCTGCTCGAGCCCGGGGAGGGCGACCTGCCCCGCCAGAGCGTCGTCGTGGTGTCGCAAATCGAGTCGGTGGAGAAGTCCCGCCTCGGAGCGCGCATCGGCTCGTTGTCCGAGGCGAGGGTGGAGCAGGTCCTCGCCGGCCTGCGCTTCCAACAGGCGTCGTACTTCCGGCGGTAGCTCAGGGCTCGTTGAAGATGAGCAGCCCGCGCGCGGTGTCCACCACGTACACGTGGCCGTCGCCCGGCACCCGGATGCCGATGGCGCCATCGAGCAGGCCGTCGGAGCGCTCCGGGTCGTCTTCTCTGAAGGTGTTGAAGTGGGCAATCTCCTTCGGCTGGGGCGGAATGGAGACGTCCAGCACGCGCAACCCCTCGTGGTAGTAGGCGATGTACAGACGCTGGTCCTTGAGGATCATGTTGTGGATGGACGTCTGGTTGCGCAGCTTGTACCGGCCGATGAGCGGGATGTGGGTGGGGTCGGTCACGTCGAGCACGCGCAGGTGGGCGCCCTGGTACTCGCCGCCCTCGAACGCGATGGTCCTCCCGCCGAACGTGCCCACCGCGCCCGCGTGGCTCATCGACGTGCTGTTGTCCGTCGCGAAGGTGTACGTGCCCAGCTCCTTCGGGTTCATCGCGTCCTTCACGTCGAAGACGACGTAGCCCGAGCTGAAGTGGTTGATGTAGAGCCGGTCCTGATAGGCGAAGCTGTCGTGCGCCGAGGGCAGGTAGGACGTCGTGTCGGACACGACGATGCGGTTGAGCAGGGTCGGCTCGAGCGGCTTCGAGATGTCGAACAGCAGCGTCTCCCCATGGGCCGAGGGGCCGGGTGACACCGCGTACAGGCGGTCTTTGTCCACGAAGAGCGTGTGGACGTTGAGGGGCGGGCCGCCGGGCACGTTGCGCACGAAGGTGGGGTTGGCGCGCTCGGTGATGTCGAAGACGAGCACGCCCGTGTCCCTGCTCGCGATGTAGAGCGCGTTTCCTCGCGTCCAGGCCGCGTTCCAGGTGGAGTCTCCGGGGAGGGATATCTTCTTCGTCATCACGGGGCGGGCGCGGTCGCTGATGTCGAAGACGGTGAGCCCTCCCGGCGTCCGGGCGCCCCAGGGCGTGGACACGACATAGGCGTGGTGCCCGTCGACGTAGACATCCACCGGCTGACCGGGCGCGACGGCCGTCTCGGACAGCAGCCGCAAGCCGCCCGAGGACTCGGCCTCGCCCCGTCCCCAGGTCATCCGCGCGGCCTCGAAGGTCCCGGTGCCGCCCACCTTGCCGTTCGTACAGCGCGCATAGCAGCCCGTCACATACCCGGGGCGGGAGACCTGGCAGCCCAGGAGCGCCACCTGCCGTTGGGCGTTCGCGAGCTCGAAGCGACTGGTGAAGTGGAAGCGGCCCGTCAACTCCTGTCGGACGAGGGGCCGGTCGTCCATCGTCCCGGGCCCACCACCGCGAGGAACCCTCAGGCTGACGAAGCCCGGGTAGGCGTCCATGTTGCGCAGGTCCACCATGTAGATGCCCTGCGGGTCCACGGTGGAGAGCGAGGCCGTGTCGCACTTCGACACGTCGAACAGCGCGGGCGAATCACAATCGAAAGTCGTGCCGCGGGCGACGGTGGCGGTGCAGGGCGCGTACTCGCCCGGGTCCTCCCAGTCCGTGGGGTCCACGAGCGGCGTGTAGGTGCCATCCCACGGGTCCACCGGTGGCGGCGGCGGAGGCGGCTCGGGCTGTCTGGGTTTGTCCTCCGAACAGGCGAAGCACAGCAACGTGAGTCCGACGGCGAGCGTGCGGACGACGGGTGACTCGAGGGCCATGAGGGTGAGGCTCCTATCGAGAGGCGACGTCCGGGGTGGACGCCCGCGCCCGTGGGGAATCGAGCGCCGCGGGATTACAAGCCACGCCAGGAGCAAGAGGGTCCTCACTCCGAGGCGCCATCTCCACGGAGCAAGGACCGGTTGGTGGACCCGGCCCGCCGGACTACGCTGGCGGGTTGGCCTCGTTCACGTTTGTCTTCAGAGCCGCTCGAGGAAGCGCATCAAGTCCTGCTTCTGGGCAGGGCTGAGCGACTCGGGCGGCGCGCCGGGGAACTCCGGGGGATGGACGGGCGGCAGCTGGAGCGCGGACGTGAAGGGGATGATGAACTGGCTGTAGAGGTCGACCACGCCCTTCAGCGTCTCGATGCTGTTGTCGTGGAAGTACGGCGCGGTCCGCGCGGCGCCTCGGAGCGTGGGGATGTCGAAGGCCTCGAAGTCCAGCGGGTTGCCGGTGACGAGCGCGCGGCCGGGGTCCGTGGTGAAGGCTTGTGGGAAGAGGTTGGGGCCGACGATGGGCGCGCCGTTCTCGTCCACGGCGGGGTTCGGGTCGTACGGGTCTCCGCTCGCGGTGACGGGGATGGGCGGCAGGTCCGTCACCTGCTGCTTGCGGGTGCCGTCCGTGTAGAAGCGGAACCGGTAGCGCGGCAGCTCCAGCGAGGCGTTGTACAGCGTGGGGAACTGGCCAATCTGTCCCAGGTACGTGAAGCCTCCCACGGCGATGTTCAGGATGTCGGGTGTCTGGCGTTGGCCCTGCACGGGGACGGGGCCCGTGCCCGGGACGTTCGTGAAGACGACGTTGCCGTCGGGCTTCGTCACCGGGAAGCTGGAGGCGAGCTCCCGCATCGCCGGCTGGGAGATGTGGCTCAGGGTGGGGCTGCCGTGGCACGGCTCGCAGCCGACCTTGAAGACCTCGCGTCCGCGCGCCTCGGCGGGTGTGAGCCACAGGAAGTCCTCGGGTGACGGGATGCGCGAGAGCGGGACGCCCGCGTCCAGCAGGCTCGCGACGAAGCGCGGGCGAGGCGAGGTGAACGCGTCGCGCTGGAAGCTCGCGAGCTGGCGCAGCTGCGAGCGGGGGACGGCGCCTCCCTGGCTGTGGCTGGTGATGGCGCCCTGGGCCTGGTCCTCCAGGTTGGATTCACGGCCGTCGAGCTGGAAGAAGGGACCGGTGAGGGCCACGTCCTGGATGCTCGGCACGCCGCGCCAGACGGAGACCTTCCGGTCCGCGGGGGTGACGACCTGCCCCTGGGCGTCGATGACATCCATGTTGTCGGGCAGGGCCAGGACGACGCGGACCAGGCCCTTCTTCAGGTGTTCGTACGTGGGAATCGCCGCGCTCGGGTCATCCGAGTCGATGCGATGGAAGAGCACGTCCTTCGGGTTCGAGGCATGCAGCGCCTGGACGTGCGCGGGCTTGAGCGCGGTGCTGTCGTCGAGCACGTGGCAGGTGGCGCACGAGCGGCCGTTCGTGTCCGGGAAGGCGTGAGTGAAGAGTCGCTTGCCGGGGGCGGTGGTGCTCAGCGCAGCCTGGGACTCGGCCGTCGCGGTGGGCTCCGTCACGGCGGCCTCGGGGACATCGCGCTCCGGCTCGGCGGGGGTGCAATGCGTCAGTCCGCCCAGCGTGAGCACGCCGGCGATGCGCAGGAAGATGCGCGTGGGAATCATGAGGTCTCCAGGGGTGTGGACTCTCTGGAACACCGGGTTCATCCCGAACTGTCACCCGCCGGTCGGCATGCAATGGATGTTGGACTCGCGCGTAGCGGGGTGCTGAGTTGCCAGCACCGAGACCTCCATGCGCCTTCGCCTGCTCCCGTTCCTCGCCGTGCTCGTGTCGCTCCCCGCCTTCGCCCAGCCTCCGGTGTCACCCGTGGGGCCGGTGTCGCCCACCACCGGACTGGTGCTGAGGGACGACGTGGTGCGCGCGCTCATCTCGGAGAGCTCCGGGGACCGCATCCATGACGGTGTGCAGCGACTGTCGCTGCTCGGCCGGGACAACGCGGAGGGCTACGGGCAGGCGGCGGAGTGGATTGCCTCGAGCGCGAAGGCCGTGGGGCTCCAGGACGTGCGCGTGGAGCCGATGAAGGAGGAGCCTCAGTGGCGTGCCTCGCGGGGCGAGCTGTGGGTGTCCGGGCCGCTTCGTTACAAGGTGACGTCGCATGCCGACCAGCCCATGGCGCTGGCGCTTCGCAGCGGCAGCTTCGAGGGCAAGGCGCTGGAGCTGGTCGACGTGGGGCTGGGCAACCAGGACTCGGACTACGCGGGCAAGGACTTGAAGGGCAAGGTGGTGTTCACGCGAGGGCACCCCGTGGGGGTCCTGCGCCGGGCGGTGGGGAAGCTCGGCGCGGTGGGCGTGGTCTCCTCGTACTCGACGCCTCCCTGGAACCAGCCGCACCGCATGGACGGGGACTTCCCCGACCAGATTGGCTGGGCCGTCGTGCCGCCGGGCATCCGCCCCGAGGGCCAGGAGGCGCCCTTCCTGTTCATGCTCACCGACCGCCAGGCGCGCGAGCTGCGAGCGCAGCTCCAGATGGGCCCGATGCAGGTGGACGTGAACATCTCCGCCGAGACGAAGCCGGGGCACTACTCCATCGTCAGCGGCGTCATCCCTGGCCAGCGCCCGGACGAGGAGGTCGTCCTCACCGCGCACCTGGACCACTACAAGCCGGGGGCGAATGACAACGCCTCGGGCTCGGCCACGTTGCTGGAGATGGTGCGCACGTACACCACGCTCATCCGGGACGGGGTGCTGCCGCCTCCGGTGCGCACCGTGCGCGTGCTGTGGCTGCCGGAGTTCGAGGGGACGCGCGAGTGGTTCGAGCACCACGGCGCCGAGCCGGTGCGGCGCGTGGCGCACTACAACTTCGACATGCTCGGCGCGAGCCTGACGAAGGTGCACTCGCGCTTCTCCGCGTCGTACACGCCGGATTGGCTGGGCAGCTTCGTGAACGCCGTGACGGAGTCCACGGTGGCCTTCATGAACCGCTTCAACGCGGTGACCTATCCGTCGCGCAAGGACTTCCGCATCGGCTCCGTCACCGGCTCGCGCGAGCCGATGGACATGCACGTGGAGCGCTATGGTCGGGGCTCGGACCACCAGCTCTTCAATGACCACGGCATCCCCGGCGTGGCCTTCTCCACCTGGCCGGATGACGCGTACCACACGAGCGGAGATCGCCCGGAGAACGTGGACCCCACGCAGCTGCACCGCGCGGCGTTCGCGGGGCTGGCCTCCATCACCGTGGCCGCCTGGGCGGAGGGCCCGGGTGCGCTGGAGCTGGCGCGGCTGGTGTCGGTGCACGGCGCGCGTCGCGTGGCGGAGGACGAGTTCCGGGCGCGCAGGGACCTGGCCGCGGTGCCCGCGGGGCATGTGGCGGGCACCTACCGGCTCGCGCGCGCGGTGGTGCGCGCCGCCTATCAGCGGGAGCGTGAGGCGCTGCGCTCGTGTCAGCCGTTGGGTGCGCCGGCCGCGTCGGTGAAGACGCTGACGAAGCTGTTGGACCGGGCCGAGGAGCAGGCGCTGGAGCGCGTGGAGGTGGATGGCAAGGCGCGGGGTGTCTCGCTCAAGGAGCCCGCCGTGACGGAGGGGGAGCGCCGCGCCCGCGCCTTCGTCCCGCGTCGGGTGAAGGGCAAGGAGCTGGCCTCCTTCGATGAGATTGCGGGCAAGGTGGCCCCGGCGGAGAAGCCCCGGGTGGACGCGGTGCAGGCCGCGTTCCGTGACGCGGCGTCGGCGCTGCGGGGGCAGGGGGAGAGCGAGCTGCGCTTCTACCAACTGCCTGATGCCATCGCGAGCTACGCGGATGGCCGTCGCTCCGTGGCGGACATCCGTGACGCGGCCTATGCGGAGTACGGGTACGTCATCCCGGTGGAGGCGCTGGTGGAGCTCTTCGCGCTGCTCCAGCAGGGCGGCATCATGACGAGCACGCGCTGAGGCCCGAAGGCCCCCGCGAGTCGGACGCGGGAGCCGGGGCGGGGGACTACAGCGACAGGCGCTTCTTGTCGAAGGTCATCCCGGGAGAGCCCAGGTCCTTGAACCAGCTGGGCAGCTTGGGGGCGGTGAGGGCCGCGGTCATCGTCTCGAGCCACTGAGGGAAGGACTCGAAGTCCGGCGTGGCATCGTCGGGGTTGTGCCACTCACCGGTCGCCAGCACGCGGGCGCGCGGCTGGTCCTGGTGGTGGTAGTAGATGGGGTACTCGCCGGTGGGACCCGGCTTGCTCACGTCGAAGCACCACACGGCCTCGCCGCCGGCCTCCGCGAAGCCGACCAGGTGGTTGGTGGAGAGGTCCACGCCCTCCTCGACGGAGACGCCCTCGGGCAGGTGGACCAGGTCCTCGTTCGCGCTGCCGATGTCCTCCGCGTCGTAGAGCCAGAAGCCCACGTCCATGCCGTCTTCCTTGAGGCTTCGCTCCGCGATGCACAGTCCCAGCGCGAGCGCCTCGCGATAGCTGGGGGGCGGCGTCCATCGCAGGGTGCCGAAGTGCGGCTTCACGATCTTCACCAGGTCATCGGCTGAGATGGGCTCGGCGATGGTCAGGTCCAGCAGGTCCGACTTCTGCTTCAACGCCTCGATACACTGGGAGACTTGTTTCATGCGCGGACCCTAGCCCGCGCCCCTCGCGAAACCAACGACGTCCGCCCCGGGTGTCGCGCCACGGACGGAGCCGGAGCGCACTTCACCGAGCGGTGGACGGCGAGGAAATCCAGTACAGCGGGTCACCATCGTGTGAAACCACCAGGGCATGTCGTCCCAGCTTCAGCGTTTCCTCGAGCCCGATGAGCGGGGCGTGGAAGACGCGCTCGCTCTTGCTGGGCACGAGGCTGCCTTCGGTGCACAGGACGTATTCGGGGAACACGTCCTTCATCTCCAGCGGGGTGTGGAGGATGAGCACCATGAACGTGTCGCCACGGAGGCCGTCCAGGATGTCGGAGGGCTGGAAGTCCTCGCTCGCCGCGACGACGGGGGGCTGGGGCTGCTGATAGGTGCCCGTGCGCCGGTCGAACTCGAAGCGGGCGAGCGCCGCGGGCCTCGTGGAGGACAGGGTGGTCTTCAAGAACCGCCCGACGGCGCTCCAGCCGGGATGCTGCGAATCGGCGGACAGGTCCCACTCTTGATACGTCCACGCCTCTTCCCGTGCCTGCATTTCTTGTTCAGGGGTCATGGGCCAATCCATTGGCGAGGGCTCCCAACGGGGGACGTCCTGGATTATGTCTCGCGCCAGGTCAAACCCGGACTCCTCGAAGGAATCACCATGAAGCTCGCCTCCCTGTTCCCCGCGCCCCTGCCGACGGCGCCCAGCGTCGGCCTGTTGCTGCTGCGCCTCGTCGCCGGCATCGCGTTCATGTTCCACGGCTGGTCGAAGATTCAAAACCCGTTCGCCTGGATGGGCGCCGAGGCTCCCGTGCCGGGAATCCTCCAGGCGCTCGCCGCGCTCTCCGAGTTCGGCGGCGGGCTCGCCTGGGTGCTGGGCCTGCTCGTGCCCCTGGCGTCGCTGGGCCTCTTCTTCACGATGGCCGTCGCGACGCACGTCCACGCCGTGGTGAAGGGCGACCCGTTCGTCGGCCACGCCGGCAGCTATGAGCTGCCCCTGCTCTACCTGGTCATCGCGGTGCTGCTGATGACCGTGGGGCCCGGCCGCTTCGCCCTGGACACCTGGCTGCGCAAGAAGCTCGGCTGAGCGCTCGCAAGGCTCGTGGGCGTCCACCCACGAGCCTTCACCCACCCACCGCGCCGCTGCGCAGGAGCAGGGCGGCGCGCTTGATGGCGGCCCGGATGCGGACGTAGGTGCCGCACCGGCAGACGTTGTCGCTCATCGCCGCGTCGATGTCCGCGTCGGACGGGTGGGCGTTCTTCTTCAGCAGCGCGACGGCGGCCATGATCTGCCCCGGCTGACAGAAGCCACACTGGGCCACGTCCTCCGTCATCCACGCCTGCTGCACCGGGTGCAGCCCCTGCGCGCCCAGGCCCTCGATGGTTATCACCTCGCGGCCTGACAGCGTGCCCACCGGATGGATGCAGGGCCGGAAGGCCTCCCCGTCCAGGTGGCTGGTGCACGCGCCGCACACGCCCACGCCACAGCCATACTTGGGCCCCGTCACGCCCAGCACGTCGCGCAGCACCCACAGGAGCGACAGGTCCTCGGGCGCCTCCACCGACACCGTCTGGCCATTGAGGATGAACTGATGGGCCGGCATGCTCAGACTCCCTCGTCGAGGATGGGGAAGCGGGTGGGCATCGTGCCCTGGGCTCGTGCAATCGCGTTCGTCAGCGCGGCCGCGGCGCTGGGGTAGCCCAGCTCTCCCACGCCGCCCACGCGGTCATCCGAGCGCACCAGGTGCACCTGGATGTCGGCCGGGACGTGCTTCATCCGCATCCAGCGATAGTTCGCGTAGCTGCTCTCACGCACCGCGCCCGCGTCGATGTGGATGCCCGCGCTCAGCGTGGTGGACATCGCGTCCACCGCGGCGCCCTGGAGCTGGGCCTCGATGCCCTTGGGGTTGATGGGCAGGCCCACGTCCGCGGCGATGACGATGCGCAGCACCCGCGGCGTCTCTCCCGTGACGTCCACCTCGATGAGGTGCGCGATGGCGCTGCCCCACTCCTCGAGCACGGCCACCCCCTGTGCCACCCCGGGCGGCAGCGCGCGCCCCCACTGTCCTTCCGTCACCACCTTGTTCAGCACCGCCTTGAGCCGGCTCGAATCGAGCCGCTCGCGACGCAGCGTCACCGGGTCCACCTGGAGCTCGCGCGCCAGCTGGTCGACGAAGACTTCGTTCGACACCCCGACCTGGCTGGTGAACACCGAGCGGAAGGACGCGGTGGGAATCGGGAGGGAGATGTCGCGCAGCTCGTGGCTCACCTGTCCGAACGAATAGGGGAGCTTCTGCGACAGCGCGAAGAACACCGCGCCGGTGACCTCCGGGAGGGCCTCTCCGACGAGCGCGGTGATGACGTCGCCGAAGCCGTGCGGCACCTCCAGGGTGGGGATGGCGGCGCGGTGGTGCCAGCCCAGGATGCGCCCGCCCAGACCCAGGTGGGCGAGGATGCGGTGGTGGCTCGCGGGACGGAAGCGCCCGTGGCGCATGTCGTCGTCCCGGCTCCACATCAGCTTCACCGGCTTGCCGAGGGCCCTCGACACGAGCGCGGCCTCCACCGCCGCCTCGTTGAAGAACCTGCGACCGAAGCCACCGCCCGCGCGCGTGGTGTGCACCGTCACCTTCCACGGCGTCAGGTCCCAGCCGAGCGCCCGAGCCACCTCGCGCTGGGCATGCTTCGGGTCCTGCGTCCCCACCCAGACCTCCGCCTGCCCACCCTGCACGCGCGCCACGCAGCCCTGCGTCTCCATGGGGGCGTGCGCCAGGTAGGGGAAGTCGAATCTCCCCTCCAGCGTGCGCGTCGTGAACAGCGGCGGCAGGGGCCGCGCGCCGATGCCGTCGCGCAGGCGCGTGCGGATGTCCGCGTCGGACAGCGCGCTGGCGGGGCCGGGCGCCCAGGTGATGCGCAGCGCCGCGCGGGCCGCGAGCGCCTGTCCGAAGGTCCGGGCCACCACCGCCACGCCGGTGCCCAGCGAGACCACGTCCACCACGCCGCCCATGGCTCGCGCCGCCGTGGCGTCGACGGTGCGGACGGTGCCGCGCAGCGTGGGAGGCCTCGCGACCACCGTGGGGAGCGCCTCGGGGAGGTCGACGTCCATGGAGTGCCGCGTCGCCCCCGTGACGATGTCCCGCGCGTCGATGCGCCCGGTGGGCTTGCCCACCACCGTGTACTGGCTCACCGGCTTGGGCTGCGTGGAGACCAGGGGCAGCACCACCCGGGCGGCGTCCTGCGCCAGCTCGCCATAGCCGGCGCGGCGACCATCGGGCGCGCTCACCACGCCCCGCGCGGTGGTGAGCGTGGGCGCGAGGACCCGCCAGCGCAGCGCCGCCGCCGTGACGAGCCGGGCCCGCGCGTCCGCCGCCGCGGCGCGAAGCGGCCCGGACACGAGGCGCATCGTGGAGGACATGCCGGTGAGCTGGGTGAACCAGCGCGCGTCCACGTCCGCGCTGTGGATGTCGACCGCGTCGAGCGCGACGTCGAGCTCCTCCGCGACGAGCATCGCCACGGCGGTGGTGATGCCCTGGCCCATCTCCGTGCGTGGGAGGGTGGTGCTGACGCGTCCGTCCTCCTGGAGCGTCAGGTAGAGGCTCATCGCCGTCGCTGCCTCGGGCTGCGCGGCCTCGGCCTCGGGCACGTCGAGCCCCAGTCGGGCCGCAATCATCAACGTGGGCGAGGCGACGACCCACGTCAGGAAGCGACGCCGGTCCAATCCCTCGGAAACGGGGGCTTCTGACTCGAGCATGTCCGCCATGACCAAAGCATGGCACACCGAGGGAGTGTGCCCAATGGCCTGTCAGGTTGCTCCATCTGCCGTTGGACACGTGTGTCGTTCAGTGAGGACAGAGCATTCTCCTGTCCACGGCTTTGCTTATTGGCAAATGTCTTATTGGCGGATGACGTCCTGGATGAAGCGGCTCAATGCTTCGGCCATCTTCGCGTGGGTGCCGGCGGACGGATGCCAGTCCTCGGCGACTCCGTCCACGGACGGGTTCTGCACGGCCATGACATGGCGGTGGACGCGCGCGTCGCCCTGTTGATTCCGCTCGGCGACCAGCTCGGTGAGCCAGTCGCCCACGTGGACGGAAGGGCCGCCTTGTTCCTGCTGCTTGTAGCCATCCGTCATGCTGCCCAGCGTGCACACGAGGTGTGCTTGCGGATGCAGCGCACGCAAGCGGGTGAGGAACGTCCGATAGGCAGACTTGAAGGCCGTTTCATCCGGGAGGAAGACCTCCGTGCCGTAACCGGCGAGGGTGTCGTTGCTCCCCGCGTTGATGACAATCACGTGGGGTGACTCACCGGAGGAGTCCCAAGGTGCACTGTGGCCGGGGACCGCGAGCTCATAGAGGGCGGGCAGGAGCCCCGACGTCGACAGGTCCAGGTTGCGGTACACGCCGTGACCCGAGTGGCAGATGAGCGAGGCCTCCGCGCCCAGCTGTCGGGCCGTGAGCCACGCGTAGGTCCGCGTGGGGTTCTCGTTCTTGGAGGTGAAGGTGGGCGCGCGCCACGAGGGGGAGGGCGGGATGATGGAGACGTCGGTGCCGTAGCCGCAGGTGATGGAGTCTCCGACGAACTCCATCCGCAGCGGCGCGCGAGGCGGCGGCTCCCGGAGCTCTCCGTGGACCTCGAGGGCCTCGAGCGTGGTGACGCCCACCGAGGTCTCGGTGCGCTTGAGGACCTCCACCGTGTGGAGCCCCAGCGGGAGTCCGGTGGCGAGCGGGTAGGTGGCCGGGCCGCCCTTCACCTCCAGCTTCTGGGGCGCGCCCCCGTCGACGATGACGTCGAAGTAGTTGGTCTTCGTGTCGCCACCCAGCCCCGCGTCGTCGAGGCGCATCCGCAGGGCATCTCCCCAGAACCGCACGCGAATCGTCACGCCGGGGTGGGAGAAGACGACGCGAGTCCCGGAGCGGTACGCACGCCCGATGACCTGCACCCGCGAGTCGGCCGCGGGGACACCGAGCCACGAGGGCGTCTGGGCCGGGGCCGCCACGAAGGGCGCGGACTCCGACGAGACGAGCTGCGCGGCGCTGTCGTCCATCGTCTGTGAGGAGGACCGGCACGCGGTCATCGACATCGCGAGTCCAAGCCCGAGGCTCGGCAGGCCGCGCGAGTGGCCCCGAGGCTTCGGGTGGCGTGTATGGGGACGGGTGGGGTGCTTCATGGCTTCCTCCGAGGGGCCATCTTGCGCCGTGGGACCCTGGAGGTGCGGGAAGTCTGGAACGAGAATGTCCAGCGCCCGCCATCGAAGAGGGCGGCGCCTCGGAGGCTCGCGCTCCGCATCCGCGTGCCATCCGGGCGGATTCCGATGCGGCCGGAGCACGTCGCCACGTTCGCCTTCATCCTCGAGTCCACCTCGCGCACGGGTCGCAGCCGTCCTTGCTGGGCCTTCACCCACAGGCCCTGATGGGTTCCACGGTAGCGCGCACCCGCGAATCGCGCGCTGTCATGGAGCTCCGACACGAGGAGCCCTCCGTCCTGGAGTCGCTTCCACGTCTTCCCCTGGCCGACCCAGAGCGTGCCCCGGTGGCCGGTGATGTAGACGAGGGTGAGGTGGAGCCGCCCCGCAGGGTCGCTCGAGCAATTGCGTCACCGTGATGGGAGACCCGGTGACGTCCGCGAGCAACGCGTCGACCATCGTCGTCCCGGACGACTCGTGCGCCACGCGGTTCAAATCCCTGCCTGTCACCGCGACGCTGACGTGGAACACGGGGGAGACGTCCCCCCTTCGTGCTCACCGACGTCACGGTGGCCCCCGAGCCGACCCTCATCACCGTGGTCCAGACGGGCACGGTGATGTCCGGGAGGTTCCAGGGCGCCACCGCCGTCCGGACGTTCGTCTACGCCAGCCTCCAGCACGGCGCCTGCGACACGGAGGAGGGCCTGTCGAGCCTCTCCGCGACGCAGACGCTCGTGTGGTCTTGAGTCCCGAGGGCGCTCAGGCGCCCTTCAGGCCCACGCTCACGGCCTGGGCCAGGGGCGTGGTGTCCCGGCCGATGAGTCGATGCAGCTCCCCGCTTCGGTCATCCAGCTCACCGCGCGCGATTCCCGCGTCGGCGCTCGCGAGCATCTGCGCCACCGGCCCCGGCAGTCCGAAGCCCCGCAGGGTCTCCTCGTACTTGTCCTGGGGCAGGTCGTTGTAGGCCACGGGCTTGCCGGACTGGCGCGCCACCTCCGCGGCGAGCTCGGCCATGGTGAAGGGCGCGTCCCCCGCGAGCTCGTACACCTTGCCCTCGTGCCCCGGCGTGGTCAGCACCGCCACCGCGGCGGCGGCGAAGTCCGCGCGGGCGGCGGCCGCGATGCGGCCCTCCTTCGCGGCGCCCAGCAGCACGCCGTGCTGGAGCGCGGAGCCCAGGTTCTCGGTGTAGTTCTCCAGGTACCAGCCATTGCGCAGCAGCGTGAAGCCGAGCCCCGAGGCGCGGAGGGCCTTCTCCGTCCCCAGGTGCTCTGGCGCGAGCGAGAGGCCGGACGTGTCGGCGTGCAGGAGGCTGGTGTAGACGACGTGCTTGACGCCCGCCTTCTTCGCCGCCGCGATGGCCGCCTCGTGCTGGGACAGCCGCTTGCCCACCTCGTTCGAGGAGATGAGCAGCAGCGAGTCGATGCCCTGGAACGCGGCGTCGAGCGTCGCGGGCTTCTCGTAGTCGCCCTGGCGCACCTGTACGCCCCGCTCGGCCAGGTCCTTGGCCTTGTCGGGCGAGCGGACGACCGCGACCACCTGGGTGGCGGGGACCTTGCGCAGCAACTGGTCGATGACGTGGCGGCCCAGGTGGCCGGTGGCTCCGGTGACAGCAATCATGAGGGGTCCTCCCGAATGGGGGTGAGATGACGCGAGTCACCCTAACGACCTTGCTTTCTGTTGGTAAGTACCCACCTTGAAGTAAGGTACTTACCCATCATGGCGACGCGGAAGCGGAACACGGAAGTGTTGAAGCGGTTGAGCGGGCAGGCCCAGGGCCCGTCGCGAGGTGATGTGTACGCCCCGATGTGTCCCTCGCGAGGCGTGCTCGAGCACGTGACGAGCCGCTGGGGCGTGCTGGCGCTCGTGGCCCTGTTGGAGGAAGGCACGCACCGCTTCAGCGAGCTGCGGCGCAAGGTGGCCGGCGTGAGCGAGAAGATGCTCTCGCAGACCCTCCAGGCCCTGGAGGCCGACGGCTTCGTGACGCGCGAGGTGTTCCCGGAGGTGCCGCCGCGCGTGGAGTACAGCCTCACGCCGCTGGGCGAGGAGGTGGCCCAGCAGGTGGAGGGGCTGACGCTCTGGATCGAGGACAACCTGTCGCGCATCCTCGCCGCCCGGGCCCGTCAGACGCCTCGCGCCGGCGGGAAACGCGCTTCGTGAGCGGGCGCATTGAATAGCGCGCGCTGCCCGCCGTATAGGCGGGTGCCCGCTTCATCCCTGGGCCTGGAAGGAACCGATACATCATGGGTGTGCGCTGGATGCTGGGCTGGACTCTTCCGCTGGTTGCCCTCGGCTATGCCGAGGCGTCGTCCCAAGCCGTGGTGACCCCGAGCACCCAGGGGGCCCCCGCGCCGGAGGCTTCGCGGCGCGTGGAGCTGTCCTATCAGGACCCGAGCTGCAATCCGGTGGAGGCGCGGCAGTGTCTCTGCGTGGGCAGCGTGGGCTCGGCGGAGTCCACCTTGCGCGAGCTCGGGTTGGATGCGCAGGTGCTCCGCACGAGTGGCGTGCCCTGCATCCGGGGTGACTTCGACAAGGACGGGGCGCCGGACTACGCGTTCCCGGGCAAGGGCTTCTCGTGCAACGGCTCGGTGCCCGTGCGCATCCTCTTCACGCGCAAGGGCCTGGTGCGTGAGGTCCAGTCGCTGCCTCGCGAGGTGAGCTGCTTGCAGCTCTATCTCCCGAACAAGAAGCCCGGCCTGCATGGCGTGCCCGCGACGAGCCGGGATGCGCTCGTGGACTGGGGCGAGGGCAACGCCACCTGGTTCTATCGCTTCGATGGCAAGCGCTGGACCGCCACCAGCCATTTGTCCGAGTCGCACTGACGCGCCTCCGGGTGCTCGCTCAACGCTTCTCGACCCCGGGAGCGGGCACCCCGGCCGGGCGCGCATCCGCCGCGGGGCGGTGGGGAGGCCGCCAGCTCACCTGGAAGCGCAGGTAGGGCGCGGGCTTCGTCGGCGCGGCGATGTCGGGCGCGATGCGCTCTCGGTCCCGGTCGAGCAGCGCGTAGTCATTCATGAAGTCGAGGCCGACGGAGGAGCTGAGCCAGAGCGGTCCGGAGCCCAGCCGCACGTTCATCGTCGGGCCGAAGCGCAGGCTGGTCTCCTGGGCATAGTGGGCGCCCAGCTGCTCGAGGTCGCCCGGGAGGTCGATGCGGAAGATCTGCCGCTCGAAGGCGCCGGTGAACCCCAGCTCCAGCCGGCTCCCCCACTTCATGAGCAGGGTGGCGCGCGGCACGCCCAGCTCCAGGATGAACGGGTCCTTGCGGTAGGCGAAGCCCACCAGCGGGAAGATTGGAACCTGTTCGAACGGATACTGGGCGACGGCCCCCAGCGTGAGCGTCATCCTCGGGTCCCCGCCGAGGAAATAGTTCGCCATGACGAAGGCCGCCCAGGACGTGTCCTTCTCGAAGTCGAAGTCCATCGAGAAGTCCGTGCGCGCGCTCCCGGTCGCACCCACCATCAGCAGCCAGCGCGGCGCGAGCGGTTGCACCAGGGTGAGCCCGAGCTGGAAGCGATGGAGCGCCCCATGCATCTGGTCCTCCTGCGCCATGAGGGGCGGTGTCCGTGGCTGCATCCCCATCCAGCGGGTCTCGAAGCCCAGGATGGGGACGAGCCGCGCGTGTCCCAGCGAAAAGGACGGCAGCATCGGACGCAGCTCCAGTTGGAGCTGCTCTTCCAGCTTCACGCCATGTGAGCCGATGGACGTGCCCCGCTTGGTGGTGAAGCCCACATAGGCACGGTCGTCGGAGGTCTGCGCGCTCGCGGTGCTCGTCACCAGCAGGGCGAAGAGGAGCAGGCCCCTGGCGGGGAGGGCTCGGGAGGCGTCGAAGCTCATCGGCCGACGCGCCCCCCATGCGCCTTGGGTCGGGTCGGCGGGTGGGGCGCCCTCGTCGTCGCCGCGCCCCGCCTCTTCGAGGTCGCGCCTCGCGTCGAGGTGCCGCGGGGCGAAGGCCCGGCGCCCCGGCGAGGCTTCTTGTCCTGAGGTGTCCCCTGCGGCAACAGCATGAGCAGCGAGAATACGAACATGGTGGAGGGTCTCCGGGCTCAGGTGCTTTCCGACATCCAAGGTGTGCTCGAGCGCGAGCCAGGGCCCGCGAGGTTCAATCCCGCTCCGCGTCTCAGGTGCCACGGGAGGCCGAGGCCACGGGATGTGCTGGGGCCGCGTGCTCCCGCCGCTCCAGATGGGCCAGCTCCTGCTCCCCCCGGTCCACGGCGCCGCGCCCGGACCGCCGCGCGCGCCACCACTCCACCGCGTCGTCGAGCAGCGAGTAGAGGACCGGCGTGGCCAGCAGGGTGAGCAGCAGCGAGAGGGTCTGGCCTCCCACCACGATGCCCGCGGTGGCGCGGTTGATGCCCGCGCCGATGCCCTGGGAGGTGACGAGCGGCACCATGCCCGCGACGAAGGCGATGGTCGTCATCAGGATGGGCCGCAATCTGTCCCGGTTGGCCTCGAGGATGGCCTCGGCCCGGGGCATCCCCTGGGCGCGCAGGTTGTTGGTGTGGTCCACCTGGAGGATGGAGTTCTTCTTCACCACGCCGAAGAGCACCAGCAGGCCCAGCGCGGACTGCAGGTTGAAGGTCTGCCCGAAGATGAGCAGCGACAGCAGGGCGAACGGCATGGTGAGCGGCAGGCAGAAGAGGATGGTGAACGGGTGCAGCCAGCTCTCGAACTGCGCCGCCAGGATGAGGTACATGAAGATGAACGACAGGGCGAAGGCGGTGAGGAACGACGTCATCGTGCGCCCCATCTCGCGCGACTGGCCCGTGGCCGCCGCCGAGTAGCCCGCCGGCAGCTCCAGCGTCTGGACGATCTCCTCCAGGCGCCGGGTCACCACGCTCTGTCCCACGCCGGGCTGCACGTTGGCGGACACCGTCACCTGCCGACGGCGGTTGAGCCGGGCGATTTCGGACGGGCCCGTCTGCTGTGTCAGCTCCACCACGTCACGCAGCGGCACCGCGCCCAGCCGACTGGACGGCACCGTCATCAGCAGCAGCCGCTCCACGTCGTCGCGGTCCGAGGCCTGGGCGCGCAGCCGCACCTCGTAGTCCTCGCCGCCGTCCTGGAAGGTGGACGCGTCCATGCCTCCCACCAGGAGCCGCAGGGTGTTGGAGATGTCCGACACCTGGACGCCCAGGTCCGCCGCCTTGTCGCGCAGCACGTGCACCCGGACCTCGGGCTTGCCCAGCACCATGCTGGAGTCCACGTCCGCGGCGCTGGGGAACTCGCGCAGCTGCTCCACGATGCGCTGGCTGTACTCGCCCAGCTTCTCCAGGTCCGGCCCGTTGAGGATGTACTGCACCGACTTGTTCGAGCCCCCCGAGAAGGCGCTCACGTCGGAGATGTCGATGCGCAGCCCCGGGGGCTGCTTGGAGACGATGTCCCGCCGCACCCGCGCGGCCAGCTCCTGCTGGCTCTGCGCTCGCTCGACGGGGTCCACCAGTCGCACGTAGATGTTGGCCACGTTGGGCGTGCGCTGGGCGTTGTTGCCGATGGTGGTCAGGGTGTGGGCCACGCCGGGGATGCGGCGCGTCTCGCGGGCGATGCGCTCGGCGGCGATGAGCGTGGCCTGGAGGCTCGTGCCCTCGGGCGTGCGCAGGTTGATGGCGAAGTTCGCCTCGTCGTTGGGCGGCTGGAAGCTGACGGGCACGGCCTTGAAGAGCGGCACGCAGGAGCCGAGCGTCGCCACGCACACGACGACGACGAGCCAGCGGTGGCGCATCACGTAGCGCAGCATGGCCATGTAGGCGTTCTCGATGGGCAGGTAGAAGCGGTCCACCAGCTTCTGGAGCACCGTCTTCTTCGAGTGCCCGCTCTCGGGGGCAGGGTCCAGCCACCGGGCCGCCAGCATGGGCGTCAGGGTGAAGGACACGATGAGCGACACCCCGATGGCATACGCCATGGTGAGGCCGAAGCCCTTGAGGAACCGCCCGACGATGCCCGTCATGAACGCCACGGGCACGAACACCGCCATCAGGCTGAGCGTGGTGGCGAGCACCGCGAGGCCGATGTCCCGCGTGGCGAGGATGGCGGCCGGGAAGGGCTTGAGTTTCTTCTCCTCGATGAAGCGGACGATGTTCTCCAGCACGACGATGGCGTCGTCGATGACGATTCCCACCGCCAGCGCCAGGGCCAGCAGGGTGATGATGTTGAGCGTGAAGCCCTGCAGCCACATCAGCGCGAAGGTGCCGATGATGGAGATGGGGATGGCCAGCGCGGCGATGAGGGTGGAGCGCACGTTGCCCAGGAACAACAGCACGACGAGCGCGGAGAACAGCGCGCCGAGAATCAGGTGCTCGATGACCGAGTGGACCTGCGTCTGGATGGTGCCAGACGTGTCGCGCACCACCTCCATCGTGTAGCCCTGGGGCAACAGCGCCTGTGCCCGCCCCAGCCGCTCGCGCACGGACTTCACCACCGCCACCGTGTTCTCGCCGCTCTGCTTGCGCACCGTCAGCACCACGGTGGGCGCGCCATCCAACCGCGCCGCCGTCTGCTCCTCCACCTCGCCGTCCTCCACGCGCGCCACGTCCTGGATGCGCAGGGGGCGCCCCTCCACGTTGCGGATGACGATGCGGCCGAGCGCCTCGATGGACTCCACCCGGCCCTGCACGCGCAGGCTCAAGTCCCGAGGGCCCGTCTGGAGCGTGCCTCCAGGGGCCTCCAGGTTCTGGCTCGCCAGCGCCCGCTGCACGTCCGCCGCGGTGATGCCGTGCGCGCGCAGGGCCTCGCTCTCCAGCCACACGCTCACCTGGCGCTCCCGCCCACCGACGATGTTCACCTCCCCCACGCCGGAGACGTTCTCGATTTCGCGCTGGAGGCGCTTGTCGGCCAGCTCCGTGACCTCCCGCGGCGTGGCGCCCGGGGGGCCCTTCAGCGCGATGTAGAGGATGGGGGAGGCATCCGGGTCCATCTTGGTGATGACGGGCGGGTCCACGCCGCTCGGCAACTCGTTGAGCACCACCGCCACGTGGTCGCGCACGTCCTGCGCCGCCACGTCGATGTCCTTCTCCAGCGTGAAGCCGAGGGTGACCTGGCTGACGCCGTCACTGGAGACCGAGCGCAGCTCGTCGATGCCGGAGATGGTGTTGACCGACTGCTCTATCTTCTCGGTGAGCTCCGACTCGACGACCTCGGGCGAGGCGCCGTCCAGGCGGGTGGTGATGGTGATGACGGGGACGTCGACCTTGGGGAAGGCGTCGACGCCCAGGTTGAGGTAGCCGGCGACGCCGACGACGAGGATGGCGATCATCAGCACCGACGCGAAGACGGCGCGGCGCACGGCGAGATTGGCGAGCCATTGCATGACGGGAGGTCCTTGAGGGAGTGGGGCGAGGCGGGGGCTCCGTCAGTCGACGGGCGTGCCGTCCTTCACCTGGGGGCCAGGCTGATTGACGACGCGCTCGCCGGGCTGGAGCCCGTCCAGCACCGCCACCAGCCCGTCGCACTCGGGGCCCGTGCGCACCACGCGCTCCTCGATGTGGCCGTCCACCACCGCGAAGAGGCGGGTGACCTGGCCCTGGGTGACGAGCGTGGTCCTGGGTACGGAGGGCAGCAACTGCTCGGGGAGCTGCAGGTGCGCGGTGGCGAACATGCCGGGGCGCAGCTTGCGGTCCGGGTTGTCCACCACCGCTTCCACCACCAGGTCGCGGCTGTCGGCGCGCACCGTGGGGCCGATGTACTTCACGGTGCCCCGGAAGCGCTCCTTCGGGAAGGCCGACACGTCGAAGGCCACCTGCTGCCCCTCCTGGATGCGCTGGATGTCCGACTCGCCCACGGAGAGCTGGATGCGCAGCGGGTCCAGTTCCACGATGAAGGCCACCTTGGAGTTGGGCTGCACGTACTCGCCCACGCTGACGTGGCGCTCGTCCACCCGGCCCGCGAAAGGCGCCCGGACGATGGCGTCGCTGAGCGTCTTCCTCGCCAGCTCCATCCGCGCCCGCGCGGCCTCGGTGCTGCCAGCGGCCGCCTTGCATTGGCTGGCGATCTTGTCCCACTCGTCTCGGCTGATGGCGCCCTTGTCGAGCAGCTTCTCGTAGCGCTCGCACTGGGACTGGGCCAGCTCCTGCTGGGCCTGGAGGTTGCCCAGGTTGGCCCGGGCCTCGGCCTGGGACAGCTCCGCCCCGCGCGTGTCGAGCTGCACCAGCGGCTGGCCCTCCTTCACGAGGGCGCCGCGCTCCACGAAGGTCTTGATGACGACGCCGGACGCGTTCGCGGCCACATCCGACTTCTGGTGGGACACGAGCGAGCCCGTCAGCGGCAGTGTGCGGGGCATGGGGTGCGCCTGCACGGTGACGGTGTCGACGTGGATGGCGGCGGGAGGCGGCGCGGCGGGCGGCTCGGCCTCCTTGCGGGAGCAGGCGGACAGCGACAGCAGGACGAGCGCGCTGCCGGTGGAGAAGGCAATCTTCATGACGAGGCTCGGGTTCAGGAGTCGGAATCGTTGGGGGAGGCGAACGGGGACTGGCCCGCCGCGATGCGCAGCTGCGCGCGCGCGTTGGCCAGCTCGGCGTCGGCCTGGATGCGGGAGACCTCGGATGTGAAGGCGTCCCGCTGGGCCTGGAGCAGGTCGAGCTGCGTGGTGGCGCCCACCTGGTAGCGGTCCAACGCCAGCTCCGCGGCGCGGTGGCTCGCCTGGACCTGGGCCCGCGCGGAGCGGCTCTTCGCGATGTTCGCGGCCACCTGGCTCCAGGCGCGGTGGACGGTGTCGAGCACGCCACGCCGGGCGCGCTCCTCCCGGGCCCGGGCCACCGCCAGCGCAGCGTCCTGGCTCCGGAGGTTCGCGAACGAGGTGTAGTCCAGCGCCCAGCTCAGCGAGAGGCTGGCGGTGTAGGCGGCGTTGTTGCCGGCGAAGCCCGCGGCGTTGCTGATGCGCTCGGTGATGCTGCCGGCCAGCGAGGGAAGCAGCGTGAGGCGCTGGGCGCGGGCCTGCTGCTCGGCGGCGCGGGTGCTCTCGTGGGCCGCCGCCAGCGAGGGCAGGCGCGGCTCCTGGGGCAGGTAGGTCTCCAGCCCGGGTTCGGGCTGCAGGTCGTCGTCCTGGAGCGTCGTGGCCACCGTCGCCCCGGTGGACCCGTCCAGCTCCGGCGCCAGGCCCGACAGGGACTCGAGCGCGCGGACGGAGAGCGCCAGGGCCAGCTCCGACGAAGCCAGCTGTTGCACCTGTCGCTCGACCTCCGCCCGGGCCCGGTCCACATCCAGCGCGGACACGGTGCCCGCCTCCTGGCGGTCCTGGGTGAGCGTCAGGCTGGCGCGGGCCACGTCGAGCGCCTGGTGTGAGGCGCGCACCAGCGCCGCGTTGGCGACGAGCTGGTAGTAGCCCTGCACCACGTCGGCCTCCACCTGGAGCGCGGTGGCCCGGGCCTGGTGCTCGGCCGCGCGAGCGCTGGTGCGCGCCGCGGCGATTCGCTGGAAGCGCGCCAGATCGACCAACGGCACGTTCAAGGTGACGAGCGCCTCGAGCTGGTTGGCGGGCGTGAGCACCGCGCGGATGGGCGGACCGTTGGGGTCCAACGGCAGGTTGATCTCCGCGGTGGCCTGGTTGCGGGTGTAGGTCCCGCGCGCAGTGAGGCCTGGCAGCGCGCCCCCCAGCGCCACCTGGGCCTGGGCCCGCTGCTGCTCGGCCTGCGCCCGCGCCTCCTGGTTGTCCGGGCTCCCCCCGCGCGAGGACTCCACGAAGGCGGCCAGGGGCTGGAGCGCCTGGGCGCCCCGGGGCGTCAACGCCGAGGCGCAGGTGATGAACCAGATTATTGAGATTCTACTCACTAATTGCTCGCGCGAGATGGACATGCGGAGAGGTCGGGTGCCGGTGGTGTGAGGGTTCAGCGAGAAGGGCCGGGCAGGTGCCGCGGCGGGCTCACTTCAGCGGCGCGTCGACGACGCCCGGGCCACACGTGAGCGGGAATCCTGGAGGGGCGGTGCGCTCCCGGGCCACGGCGCGCTCCGCGATGTCGGTCTCCGGCCGGACCTGGGGTGGAGGGGGTGAGTCCTCCTGAAGAGGGGGTGACAGCGACAGCAACCCGAGCAGCAGGGTGGCCGGAGTCAGCGGAAGAATCCAATGAGATAACCTGGCGCCCACGGTTATTGATTTCATACTCACTAATTCCGCGCGCGAAGTGGGGAAGGGTGTGGGCGCCAGGGTCAGCGGCGAGGGGGCGTGGTGGCCTGGGGATGGGCGCCGTGCAGCAGCAGGTCCAGGAGGGCGCGGACGAAGGCGGGCGTCGACGGCTGTTGGGGGGCGGGGGCGCGGAAGATCTTCCCCACGACGTAGTCCTTGATGCCACCCACGTAGGCGAAGGCGAACACGTCCGGGGCCACGGCGCGCAGGCGGCCCAGGGCGACCTCTTCGCGCACATAGTCCTCGATGAGCTTGAAGTAGCTCTCCCGTGTCTGCCGGTTCCGTGTGTGGCCCTGCTGGCTGTCCTGGGTGTCCGGATTGGTCAGCGCGAGCATCGACAGGGGGATGTTCACCCGGAGCAGGCTGGCGAGCGCCACGCCCGTGTCATGGAGGTTCTCCACGACGGAGCCCGTGCCGGCGCGCTCCACCAGCTCGGCGACCTCCGGAGGGGTCTTGAGGTCCACGTCGAGCGCGGCCCGGAACAGCCCCTCCTTGGTCTTGAAGCGCCGGAAGATGATGCCTTCCGACACACGCGCCCGCTCGGCCACCATCGCCGAGGTTGCTCGGATGCCGTGCGCCAGGAACACCTCTCGCGCGGCGTCCAGGATGTCTTCGTCGCGGATGGAGACGGGGCGGGCCATGGGGTTATCGAGCGGAGGCTCAACCAACCCGTAGTTCGTGGCCCGCCCCGGTGTCAAGGCGGGTCCGCTCAGGGAGGCAGGCAGACGTTGTGCACCATCGTCGCCGCCTTGGCGTTCACGCTGCTGAAGGCGAGGTCGGGCAGGCCATCCCCGTTCCAGTCGGCGACGAGCCCGTCCCGGGCGGTGAGCCCCCAGCCGGGCACGGGGCCCAGGGCGAAGGTGTTGGGCGCGGTCTGCATCACCACCTTGGCCCCGAACGGCTCGAACGAGAACGTGTCGGTGAGGCCATCGGCGTTGAAGTCCGCGGTGAGGATGCCGTTGCCGGCGCGGATGCCCAGGCTGTGCTTGGGCGTCAGCGTGGGCTGACGGGCCGAGTCGTAGGTGAGCAGCCCCACCTCGCCCCGGTCGATGAGCAGGCCGACGTTGCCCTGGCCATCCAGGTCCGCGCGGCCCATGGCGCGGTGCGTGTACTCGCCGGTGAAGTTCGTCTGTCCGGTGAAGGTACCGTCGCCGTTGCCCCAGATGACGTACACCTCGCCCTTGTCGAGATTGGGGTTGCCGGGACGCAGCAGGGCCAGGTCCATGTGGCCATCCCGGTCCAGGTCCGCGGAGACCAGGGTGTGCACCTCGTAGTTGGCGCTCACCTCCACGGTGGTGGCGGGCGCGAACTTCCCGCTGCCCAGGTTGAGCCACACGCCGAGCTGGATTTTCGAGGACGTGAAGCGCTCGGTCGTCACCAGGTCGAAGCGGCCATCCTCGTTGAGGTCCACCGCGATGAGCTCGGTCTGGGACCAGTCCTCGTCATAGCGCTCGGCGGGCGCGAAGCCTCCGCCCGGCAGGCGCTTGAAGATGACCAACTGGGGCAGCACGCCCGTGGACGGCGTCAGGGACGTGGTGAGGGCGGCCAGGTCCTCCCGACCATCGCCATCCAGGTCCACGGAGACCAGGTCCTGCACGCCCCCGGTGACGTTCTTCCCAGCGGGGGGCACGAACACGGGGGAGAGCACGGAGGTGCTCCGCTCCGGACTGCCCGACAGCGACAGCAGGATGGCGTTCTTCTCGTTGCTGCCGGCCGCCAGGTCGACGAAGCCGTCCGCGTTGAAGTCGCCGCTGGCGAGCCCACCCGGGGCGCCATCGAGCTGGAGGCTCTCCGTCAGCGAGTCCGAGCCCCAGAACATCTGGATGGCCATGTATCCGGTGAACGCCACGTCCGTGCGTCCGTCGCCGTCGAAGTCACCCGCGGCGGGCGCGTAGTGGTCGCCGTTGTAGCCCAGGCTGCGAGGCTTGGAGAACGGCGTGGGCCCCGTGCTGCCCGGCAGGATGTTGAGCTGTCCTCCCGGGCTGCTCGTCCAGAACAGGTCCTGGAGCCCGTCGCCATTCACGTCCGTCAGGATGGGTCGCCGGATGGTTTCGCCGAAGGGGCGGGTGAACACCGTCTCCGACACCTGCGCCAGCGTTCCACCCGAGGGGCTGAAGACGCGGACCTTCTCCGGGTGCAGCAGGGCCAGGTCGTCCACCGCGCCATCGTGGTCGAAGTCACCCGCCACCAAGGTACCGTAGCAACTGGTGCACGGGGCATACACGGGGACCCGGAACGAGCCGGTGCCGGTGCCGTTGGCCTGGATGATGCGGTTGTTGGCCGTGTCGAGCCGGGCGTAGTCCATGTACCCGTCCCCGTTGAAGTCGGCCACGACGGGGCAGTCATGGGTGTCGGCGGAGACGATGGTGGTGGGGGCCTGGAAGGTGCCGTCGCCCTTGCCGCGGTAGAGCAGCGTGCGCCCGATGTGGACGTGGGCGAACAGGTCGAGGATGCCGTCGGCGTTGAAGTCGCGGGCGGTGAGGCAGTTGAAGCTGGTGGTGACGTTGGTGCCCAGGGGCGTCGACTGGGGGGCCTGGAACGTGCCGGTGCCCCGGCCGAGGTAGACGGTGAAGCCGCCCGTCTTGTTGGTGCTGTCGGTTCCCAGGATGGCGGCGACGTCCAGCTTCCCGTCGTTGTTGAAGTCCGCCACGACGGGCGGCTCCGTGCTGAGGATGTTGCCGGCGCTGGTGGAGTTGGCCAGCCGCGTGAAGCTGCGTCCGGGGCCGCTGGTGAGCACGGTGAGGTCGAAGAGGTTGCCCACCAGGACGTCCTGGCGCGAGTCGCCGTTGAAGTCACCGGCTCCCAGGAACTGGGCACTGGGGGAGTAGGGGAACTGGGACACGGGCGCGAAGGACGGCGTCGTGCAGGCCAGGGGCACGACGTGGCGGTGGTACGCCGGCGCGGAGGGACGTCCGTCGCCCGCGCTGTTGCGGGCCTTCACCTGGAACAGGTACCGGGTGCCGGTGGTCAGCCCGGGAACCGTCGCCACGCGGGCGCTGGCGGGGACGGTGACGGAGCCGCCGCCGGGCGTGGCGGTGACGACGTACTCGGTGACGGGGTCCGTGGCGGGCGCGGAGGCCTGGTTCCAGCGCACGACGGCGCCCGCGGTGGAGGAGTGCACGCGCACGTCGGTGGGCGCGCGCGGCTGTGCGCGCAGCAGGAGGGGCGCGGAGGTGGTGGCCGGGCCCGAGCCGGCGTCGTTCCGTGCGGTCAACGTGAAGGTGTAGGTGGCGCCGGGCGTGAGCGTCGAGAGACGGGCCACTGTGGGAGAGGCTGGGAGGCTCTGGTCCACGCCCGCGGGGGTGGAGATGAGCCGGTAGCCCGTGACGGGCCTGCCGCCGTCATTGGCGGGCGGCTGCCAGTCCAGCTCGAGCTGACCCGCGTGGTAGACGCCGGTGAGGTTGACGGGGGCCGAAGGAGGGGCGGCGAGCGTCACGGAGGCGGTGGTGGCGGGAGTGCCTACGCCCGACGAGTTCTGCGCGGCCACGCTGAAGCTGTAGGTGGCGCCATCGGCGAGGCCCGTCACGTAGAGGCTCGTCGCCGTCGAGGACGCCGTCTGGGTCGCGCCCGTCGGATTCGTGGTGACGACGTAGCCGGTGATGAGGGCGCCGGTGTTGTTCACGGGCGCGGTCCACCGCACCTCCGCCGCGCGGATGTACGGCGTCACCGTGACGTTCTGGGGTGCGTTCGGCAGGGCGGCGGCGCGGATGGCGGAGCTGGTGGTGGCGGGGGAGTTGCCCACCGCGTTGGTGGCCACCAACGTGAAGACGTAGCTGGTGCCGTTGGTGAGCCCGGTGACGAGCGCGGAGCGTTCGGTCATGTTGATGACCTGGCCACCCGGGGCGACGGTGAGGCTGTAGCCCTGGATGGGACGTCCCCCGTCCGCCGGCAGGCTCCACTCCAGCTCCACCTGCTGGGGACCGCCCTTCTGACGGGTCCAGGACGGCGTGGCCGGGACGTCGGGCGTGCGCACCGAGGCGGACTGGTTGGAGATCTGCCGGGTGCCGTCGGCGTAGATGGCCGTGACGGTGAACCGGTAGAAGGTGCCGTTGGCCAGGCCCGTGACGACGGCCGTCCTGGCGGCGGCGCCCACGGTGAGCTTGAGGTTCGTGGGCGACGTGGCGACCTCGAAGGAGGCCAGCGCGCTGCCCGTGGTGGACGGCGTGTAGCCCCACGCGACGGTCATCTCGCGGATGCCGGCCGTGGCCGTCACGTCGGTGGGCGCGGTCAGCGTCGCGGTGCCCGCGTCACTCCGGCCCGCGTCAGGTGTTCCGGCATCGGCGCGGCCCGCGTCCGGTGCGCCCGCGTCGGGGGCTCCGGCATCCGGGGTGGTGCCCGCGTCCGTCTCACCCGCGTCGGGCTCTTCGGGCTTGCCCGCATCGCGGGAGCCCGCGTCGGAGGGGACGAAATCGCCGGGGCCCGGGGTGTCCTCGGAGGACTTTCCACCGCAGCCCACGGCCGAGAAGCCGACGAGGGTCGTCGCTGTCAGCAGGATGATGAATGCTCGCATGATGCCTGGCTCTCCGGGGCGGGGCGCCCAAGGGCGTTGTCCTCGTCAACGTCCCGTCCGGGAGAATGTCGCGACGAATCGAGCGCGGCGACGGAGAGGCCCGTCCGAAGTCACATCACGGTGACCGTCCACTCCACGGATGTCGCGCGAGGACCACGTCCAGATTCCGCCGGTGGAAGAATGCCTCGGTGTTGGCCCCCGGCGCACCCGTGGGAAGACATTCCTGCAACTCGATGGCGAGAATCCGCTCCGGGTTTTCCCGGGCCTCGCGCACCGCGTGCTCCAGCGCGCGCAGGGAGTGTCGGGCGGCGCGCAGGGTGCTCGCGGGGGACACGCCGCCATGTCCCTGGATGATGCGGGGGCGTCCCCGGGCTTCGGCCCGCGCCAGGGCCGCGTCGAGGTCCGCCGGCTCCGGCACTGGCACGCGGTGTGGCCGCGCGTGGGGCAGTCCGCGCCCCACGTCACCTCGTTCGTGGAGCTGCTGGCGAAGGCAGGGCCTCCGGGGCGCTGAGTCCCGGCGCCTCGGAATGTTCCTCGTCCCGCAGGGTTCGCACCCGTCGTGGGCCTGCGACGTGGGCCACCGTGCACGCGCGAGCCACGAGCCTCGATGGATGACGCGGTGAGCCGAAGAGGCGCGAGGGAGGAGTTCTTGGAGGGTTGTTGGGATGTCCGCTCGTCTGGTTCTCGAAAAAAGCAAGCACGCTTGCTTTTTTAGGAGGGCGGGATGCAGACTCGGGTCTCATCGGTAGGGAGGGTGTTGGACGCTCGTTGGATGCGCGCATCGCGCCGCGCCAGGGTGGCGCCCTCTCTTCGTTGACCCTTCTCCGGCTCCGAGCCACCGAGGCAGCGCATGCACGAGACCCAGGAACACCGCGCCATCCGTCAGACGGTCCGCAAGTTCGTCGAGCAGGAGCTCAACCCGCACGTGGACGCGTGGGAGGACGCGGAGCTCTTCCCGGCGCGGGAGGTGTTCAAGAAGCTCGGGGAGCTGGGGCTGCTCGGCATCACCAAGCCCACGGAGTTCGGCGGGCTGGGGCTGGACGCCTCGTTCTCGGTCGCCTTCGCGGAGGAGCTGGGCCACTGCACCTGCGGCGCGCTGCCCATGGCCATCGGCGTCGTCACCGACATGGCCACGCCCGCGCTCGCCCGCTTCGGCAGTGACGAGCTGCGGCGGGAGTTCCTCGCGCCCACGCTCGCCGGGGAGCGCGTGTGCTCCATCGCGGTGAGCGAGGCCGGCGCCGGCTCCGACGTGGCGAGCGTGACGACCACCGCGCGCCGCGACGGCGACGACTACGTCATCGACGGCGGCAAGATGTGGATTACCAACGGCATGCAGGCGGACTGGGTCTGCCTGCTCGCCAACACGGGGGACGGCCCGGCGCACGCGAACAAGTCGCTCATCATCGTCCCCATGGACCGGCCCGGCATCACCCGCGCGAAGATTCGCAAGCTGGGCATGTGGGCGTCCGACACCGCGCAGCTCTTCTTCGACGGCGTGCGCGTGCCGGTGAGAAACCGCATCGGCGACGAGGGCCGCGGCTTCGCGATGCAGATGCAGCAGTTCCAGGAGGAGCGCCTCTTCGTGTCGGCGAGCACCCTGGTGACGTTCGACCGGCTCATCGCCCAGACGGCCGAGTACGCGCGGGAGCGCAAGGCCTTCGGCCAGTCCATCCTCGACAACCAGTCCGTGCACTTCCGGCTCGCGGAGCTGCAGACGGAGGTGGAGGCGCTGCGCGCGCTCATCTACCGCACCGTCGCCCTGTACATCGAGAACAAGGACGACCCGCAGGTGGTGAAGCTCGCCTCCATGTGCAAGCTCAAGTCGGGGCGGCTCGCCCGGGAGCTGGTCGACGGCTGTCTGCAGTACTGGGGCGGCATGGGCTTCACCTGGGACAACCCGCTGGCGCGCGCGCACCGCGACTTGCGCCTGGGGTCCATCGGCGGCGGCGCCGACGAGGTGATGCTCGGCATCATCAGCAAGGCCATGGGCACCCTGCCTCGCAAGTCGCGGGGCTGAGGTGTTCGACGGGGGGGACCACTCGCGCGCCCGAGTCGGGCGGGAAGGAGCACACGATGGGACAGACCCCGGAAGCCGTCTACAAGCACATCAGCCGCGTCTCGCTGGGAGACGTCATCCGCCGCTCGGCGCTGCGTTGGCCGGAGCGCACGGCGCTCATCGACGGTGAGCTGGAGCTCTCCTACGCGGAGCTGGACCGGCGGGCCAACGCGTTCGCCCACCACCTGCTCGGACAGGGGCTCGCGCCGGGCGCGCGCGTGGCCATGCTCTGCGGCAACTCCGCGCAGATGGTCACCGCCTTCTTCGGCATCTACAAGGCGGGCCTGGTCTGGGTGCCCATCAACACGGGCCTCTCGGTGGAGGCCATCGGCTACATCCTCGAGCACGCCGAGGTGTCGCGGGTGGTCATCGACCTGGAGCTGCTCGCGAAGCCGGACCTGCGCGCGATGCTGGAGGCGCGGGGCCTGGGCCTCATCGTCTGTGTCCCCGAGGGACAGGCCTCGCCCGGAGGCAACACCGTCACCTTCCTGGACACGCTGAAGGGCCAGCACGGCACGCCGCCAGCGGTGGACATCGAGAGCACGCAGCTGGCGCAGATCATGTACACCAGCGGCACCACCGGCCAGCAGAAGGGCGTGATGCACTCGCACGCGTCCATCCACTCGGCGCTCAGCGGAAACCTGTTCGAGCTGGAGCTGCGTCCCAGCGACGTGACGTTGTGCGTGCTGCCGATGTTCCACTGCGCGCAGCACGCCGTCTCCGTGTCGTTCCTCATGGCGGGCGCCACCGTCATCGTGCGGCGCGTGTTCGAGCCCGGCGCGATGCTCGCCACCATCGAGCGGCGCGGCGTCACCTTCCTGTTGGGCCTGCCCATCATGTACGGCGCCATGCTGGCGCACCCGGCGCGTCCCACGACGAAGCTGTCCAGCCTGCGCATGTGTCTGTACGTCATGGCGCCCATGGCGCGCACGATGCTCGTGGAGCTGCTGGAGAAGTTCTGTCCGGGCGGGTTCGCGCTCGCGTCGGGGCAGACGGAGATGTACCCGGCCACCACCATGTTCAAGGCCGAGCAGCAGCTCAAGCGGTTCGGCTCGTACTGGGGCGACTCGGTGGTGACGAACGAGACGGCCATCATGGATGACGAGGGCCGGCTGCTGGGCCGCGGCGAGGTGGGCGAAATCGTCCACCGCGGGCCGAACGTGATGCTCGGCTACTACAAGGACCCGGAGGCCACCGAGCGCGCGCGGGCGTTCGGCTGGCACCACACCGGGGACCTCGGCATGTTCGACGCCGACGGCCAGCTGCTCTTCGTGGACCGCAAGAAGGACATGATCAAGACGGGTGGGGAGAACGTCCCGTCCATCAAGGTGGAGGAGGTGCTCCTGCGCCACCCCGCCGTCCTTCAGGTGGCCGTGGTGGGCCTGCCGCACGCGCGCTGGGCGGAGGCCGTCACCGGCTTCGTCGTGCTCAAGCCCGGCGCCTCCGCCACGGCGCCGGACATCATCACCCACTGCCGTCAGCACCTCGGAGGCTTCGAGGTGCCCAAGTCCGTCGTCCTGCTGGAGGCCATGCCGCAGACGTCCACCGGCAAGGCCCAGAAGTTCGTGCTCCGTCAGCAGTACGAACAGCACTACCAGGACGGCGCGGTGTAGCCGCGCCGGGTGGGGCGGGCTCCTACTGGAAGCTCACCTTGCCGCCGCGCTGGTAGCAGACGTGGGGCGTCCCGTCCGTGGGGCGCACCGCGATGCTGGGGCGAGGCCCGGCCTGCACCGAGCCCCACTGGGTGTAGTCCCACAGGTTGCGTGCGTTGCTCGTGATGAGCTCGAGCCTCGTCTCGTGGCGGTTGGCGATGAAGATTCCATTCGCGTACGCGATGTCCGTGGCGTCGTTTTCGTAGACGAGCTGCGAGCGGGCGGAGGCGCTGGTGGACAGGGGCGTGCCCAGCGTGACGTCCGTGTAGCCACCGGGCGACGCGTCCGCGCTGCCGCTCTTGATGAGGAGCAGGTGGTTGCCGGGCCCCATGGCCGTGGGGAACCAGGTGGTGGCGGAGGTGAAGGTTTCGATCTGCAGGTACTCGAAGGGCTGACCCTCCCTCAACGCCCCCAACTGGAGCGCGGTGCCCAGGGAGAAGACGAAGGGGATGTACAGCGTCCCCGCCGCGTCGAACCGGATGTCGCCCTTGAGCGTCTTGGCGCCCGACGCGAATGACAGCTTCGTGTTGTTCCAGGCGTTGGGGCCCGTGCGGACCGACACGGGGAGCGTCGTCGTCTGGTTGTCTCCGATGACGAGGGTGGGCTGCTGGTCCTTGGCCGGGTTCAGGGCGATGCTCACCGTGCTCGACACGGTGCGGGCGAGGGTCTCGACGTTCTCGGTGGTCCACGCGCCATTGACGCGGGTGGCGTACCAGGGGCGCACGCTCGCCGCCCCATCCGCGCTTCCCAGCCCCTTGAAATAGGCGATGTGGGGCACGCCGGTGACGGGGTTGAGGGCCATCGCGGCGTTCCAGGTGAAGTTCGTCTCGGCGCCGGGCCCGGGGCCGTCGACCTGCTCCCGCGTCCACGTGGTGCCGTCCAACGTGGCGTACCAGAGGGTGCGGTGCGTGTCGTTGGAGTAGAGCAGGTGCGCCTTGCCGGAGTTGTCGAACGCGAGCTCACAGAAGCGGCCCGTCTCGTCCGGGGTGGGGTCGATGTCCGTCTCCGCGGCCACGGGGGCCGCCACGACGTTGAAGGTGAAGGAGCCCTGGGTCTTCCTCCCCGACTCCGTCTCCACCGACACGGACAGCGAGGCGCTGCCCGCCGTCGTCGGCAGGGTCCACGCGACGCGCTCGAAGCTCGGGGCGATGCTCCCGGCGCTCGTGCTCCATTGGACGGACTTCAGCGTCTCGTTCGAGGCGACGACCTTGAAGTGCTCCGTCGCGCCCGCGACGTAGGGACCGTCCCTCTCCACCTGGCGCTCGACGAGGATCACCAGGTCGGTGCCGATGTCCTCACCCGGAGGGGGCGGGGGAGGGCGCAGGACCTCCGTGGACTTCGGTTCGCCACAGGCGATGGACAGACAGAGACTGATTCCCAGCAGGACTCGGAGGATGTTGGACGTTCGGCGCACGGTTGGGCTCCACCTTCTTTCTCGCGGCCCCCCCATAGCGCACGCACCCTCAGTGTGTCTCGTACTGAAAGTGGAAGGGCGGCCGGCGCACTCCGGGCCCTGGCCACGAAAGGAGTGCATGGACGGCCGGATGTGGCTCGGAGAGGAGACGCACGTGCAGACGCAGACGCAGGTCCCGATGGGGTGGGTGGAGCTCTTGGACCAGGAGGCGAGGGCGCTGGTGGCGGTGTTGGACGCGCACCCGGACGCGCGTCGGCTCTTCGACGGCACCCTGGACGAGGCGGGCTACATCCACTACCTCGTCCAGACGTACCACTACGCGCGCTGGAGCACGCCCATGCTGGGCGACGCCGGGCGCCGGCTGCGGCGGCTGGGCACGCACCCGTGGCTGGCGGAGCTGCTGTTGCAGAAGGCGGACGAGGAGCGCGGGCACGAGAAGTGGCTCCTGTCGGACCTGCGCAACCTGGGCGTCGGGGCGGAGCGCGTCGAGCGCGCGGTGAAGACGCCCGCCGTGGAGGCGTACAACGGCTGGAACTTCTTCACGTCCCGCTCAGGCGTGCCGACGGCGGTGCTGGGCACGGCGTACGTGCTGGAGTACCTCTCCCAGACGCGCGCGAGCGGCGCGGTGGAGCGCCTCCTCGCGGTGGACGCCATCCCCCGCATCCGTGAGTCGGTGACGTTCCTGCGCAGCCACGGCGCGCTGGATGAGGGCCACGTGGCGGAGATGAACACGGTGCTGCGCGAACTGACGGACCCCGAGGAGCAGGCCGCGGTGGTCCTCTCCGCGCGCACCACGCGCACCCTCTACCCGGGCATCTTCCGCGAGGGCTGATGCGGCCCTCTACCTCCGCGGAGGTAGAGACACCTACCGCCTGGACGGCGATCCTCCGCCACTCAACCGTGGCATTCGAACCGGAGGTGACCTCATGCGCTACATCACCCAGATACGACTCGAGGGAGGCACGCTCCACGAGCACATCACCCGGCTGCGCTGGGTCGAGGCGACCCAGGCGGGAGAGTGCAGCCGCGCGGACCTGGTGCTGTGGGTCCAGAAGGGCGGGGACGCGCGCGTGCGCAACAGGCCCATGGACGTGAAGGTGGAGGTCGTCGACGCGACGCCTCCGTACCTGCGCACGAAGGCGAACGGCATCTCCACCGACAACCTGCTCACGCTCCCGCGCTTCTAGGGGCGACGGCTCAGATGGGCCGGTTGAGGTGCGAGGCCTGGTAGATGAAGTCCGCGCGGTTGTCGACCTTCAGCCGGCCGAAGATGTCGCGCACGTGCGTCTTCACCGTGTCCTCGGACAGCCCGAGGTGCTCGGCGATCTGCTCGTTGGACCAGTTGCGCAGGATGCCCTGGGCGATGTCGACCTGCCGGGTCGTGAGCTGCTGGCGCATGTTCTGCGGGAGGGGAATCGACATGGGGACCTCGTTCATGGACAGGGCCCACTGGGCGGGGCCTTCGGCCTGGGGGAGTTCGATGAAGCGGACGACGAAGTACGTCTCGCCGCGCAGCGACACGAGCGGGTTGTGCTTGAGCCGCTCATCCGGGTGCATGCGCGTCAGGGCGTGCAGACGCTCGAGCAGCACGCCCGGGATGCCTGACGCGTGGAGGTCGGACGGGGTGAACCACTTGTCCAGCAGCACCCTGGCGCGCTCCGAGCGCAGCAGCTCGCGGCTCGGCGGGAGCACCACCAGGAAGCCCGCGTCCGGCCGGTTGTAGAGCTCCTCCAGGAGCCTCGCGCCGCTCCTGGCCGTCTGCATGTCGCGGCAGTTGCGAATCGCGTTGGCCAGGTGGGGCGTGAGGCTGGTCAGGAGCGCGGCGTCGTGCTCGGAGAACTCCATCCGGCGGTCCCGGTACAGGGTGAAGGCGCCCAGGAAGTCCTCCCGGGCGGGCAGCAGCACGGCCATGACGTGCTCCAGCCGCAGGTCCAGCTCCTGGCTGCGCCGGTACAGCGCGCTCTCCTCCAGCTCCCTGCGCGCCAGCATCTGCGTGTCCCGGAGCACCACGTTGGGCCGCGCGAAGATGGGCGCGCGCACGAAGTCCGAGTCGGCCCACTTGGGGTACTCGTCCAGCAGCGTCAGCCGGTGGCCGGGGACCAGCCACTGGTAGTCGAGGGGCGGCCCCGGCGTCATCACACACAGGCCCATGTGGTCCGCGGGGGTGAGCTCGAGCAGCGGGGCCCGCGTCGCCTCCAGGACCAGCGGGAGCGACAGGGAGCTGTGGAGCGCGGTGATGATTCTCTCCCTCAGTTCGAGTTCCTTCGACGTGAAGTGCATCGCCGTGAACGTCCTCCAGGTTCGTGCTGCGCCTGGGTTCTTGAATAGGCGCGCGCCTGGAGACTGTCGCTCACCCCTGGGGGGTAGGCCCTGGGCTTGACGGGTGGCACCTCATGCCAGGTGTCGATGCCGCACAGCGGCATCCGCGCGCGTCACGTGGGGCTGCCTCCTGGTGTGACGTTGGAGTACAACCGGGCTGGTGGGACGCTCGAGCGCAAGCCCCCGCTGACGTGAGCCCCGCGCGCAAGGACCTCAAGACATGAAAGCAACCCGGTGGTTCGGACTCACTTCCCTGTGTCTGATGATGGCCTCGAACGCCCTGGCCCAGGACGCGGCTCCCGCCGCGGCCCCCGCCGCCGAGGCTCCCGCGCCCGCCGCGAAGGCCCCCGCCGCCGCCCCGGCGACCGGTCCCACGGGCCGGTGGACGACCATCGATGACGAGACGAAGAAGCCCAAGTCCGTCATCGTCATCACCGAGCAGGACGGCAAGCTGTTCGGCAAGATCGAGAAGGTCTTCCGCGAGCCGACCGAGGACCAGAACCCCCTCTGTGACAAGTGCCAGGGTTCGCTCAAGGACCAGCCCATCATCGGGATGACCATCCTCCAGAACCTGAAGAAGGACGACGACGAGTGGACGGGCGGCACCATCCTCGACCCGGCCAACGGCAAGACCTACAAGTGCAAGGTCGCCGTCGAGGACGGTGGCAAGAAGCTGAAGGTGCGCGGCTACATCGGCATGTCCCTCCTGGGCCGCACCCAGCACTGGGTCCGCGCCACGGAGTAGCGAAGGTCGCCTCGTGAGCCCGGCGGTGGGCTCCCCCTCCTGGGGGAGCCCCTGCCGTGTGGCCCCGGGGCGGGTGGTCTCCGTCCGATTCCGGGCACGTCCCCGGCCCACGTCCGCCCGATTGATATACCGGGTGCAGCATCGTTGTTATACCGGGTGCATCATGTCGGCTGCTCCCGGCCCTGGCCGTGACCCCATCGAGTTCATCGAGACCTTCGCCGGCCTGTGGCGCTGCCTGATGGCGCTGTCGGACGAGGCCTACGCGGACGAGAAGCTCTTCAGCGCCCAGGCGCGGTTCCTCCGGTACATCGGTCAGCACCGGGGGATTTCGCAGGTGGAGCTCGCGCGGGCCATGGACATGGCCCCGACCTTGACGGGACGCCTGCTGCGCACGCTCATCCAGCGGGGGCTGGTGAAGCGGGCGCGCAGCGACGAGGACCGCCGCGAGTACCTGCTCGGGCTGGGCGCGAGCGGCCAGCGCATGCGCCGGAAGGTCGAACAGGCGCGCGGGCGCTTCGCGGCGCGCGTCGTCGGGGTGCTCGACGCGCGCGACCTCCAGGACTTCGACCGCATCGCCCGGAAGCTCTTCGCCGCGTTCGGTGAACGCCCTCTTCCCCCATCCTGCAAGGAGACCTGACGCAATGACCCGGAAACTCGCCATCAACGGCTTCGGCCGCATCGGCCGCTGCATCGTCCGCGCGATGTTCGAGCGCGGCATCAAGGACCTGGAGCTCGTCGCGCTCAATGATTTGACGGACGCCGCGACGCTCGCGCACCTGTACAACTACGACACCGTCCATGGCCGGGCCACGCACCGGGCCGAGGCGCGGGACGGGAAGCTGGTCATCCAGGGCCGCGAGATTCGCGTCGTCGCGGAGAAGGACCCGGGCAAGCTCCCCTGGAAGGAGCTGGGCGTGGACATCGTGCTCGAGTGCACGGGGCTGTTCACGGACAAGGAGAAGGCCGTCGCGCACCTGGCCGCCGGGGCGCGCAAGGTCATCATCGGCGCGCCGGCCAAGGGCCACGACGCGACCATCGTCCTGGGCGTGAACACGCAGGACTACGACGCGGCGAAGCACCACGTCATCTCGTGTGGCTCGTGCACGACGAACTGCCTGGCGCCGGTGGCGAAGGTGCTGCTGGACGGCTTCGGGCTCGAGCGCGGCCTGATGACGACGACGCACTCGTACACCAACGACCAGGCGCTGCTCGACGTGCCGCACCGCAAGGGGGATTTGCGCCGGGCGCGCGCCGCCGCGCAGAACATCATCCCCGCGTCCTCCGGGGCCGCCAAGGCGCTGAGCGAGGTCATCCCGTCGCTCAAGGGCAAGTTCGACGGTCAGGCGATGCGCGTGCCGACGATGGACGTCTCGCTCGTCGACCTCACCTTCGAGAGCACCCGGCCGCTCACGAAGGACGCGATTCACGCCGCGATGAAGGCCGCGAGCGAGGGGGCGATGGCGAACATCCTCGGCTACACGGAGGAGCAGCTGGTCTCCAGCGACTACCTGGGGGACGCGCGCTCCTCCATCTTCGACGCCACGCTCACCCAGGTGCTCGGCGAGCGCTTCGCCAAGGTCTTCGCCTGGTACGACAACGAGTGGGGCTTCTCGAACCGGATGATCGAGCTCTCCCAGCTCGTGGCCTCCAAGCTCTGAGAGGAGACGGACCATGAAGGACACGAAGCGGCCGTATGTCATCTGCCACATGGTCCCGTCGCTCGACGGACGCATCGTCACCAAGGGGTGGAAGCTGCCACCCCGGGCGATGTCCGAGTACGAGCGCACGGCGGAGACCTACGACGCGGATGCGTGGATGATTGGCCGCATCTCCATGGAGCCCTACGCCGGCAAGGCGAAGGTGCCCGCGCGCAAGGCGGGCGCGCCGATTCCCCGCGAGGACTTCATCGCGCGGCGCGACGCGGAGTCCTACGCCATCGCGCTGGACCCGTCGGGGAAGCTCACCTGGAAGTCGGGCTCCATCGACGACGAGCACGTCATCGCCATCCTCACCGAGCAGGTCTCCGACGACTACCTGGCGTTCCTCCAGGGCAAGGGCGTCTCGTACCTGTTCGGAGGCAAGGACTCGCTGGACCTGAAGAAGGTGCTCAAGAAGCTCCGGAAGGTGTTCGGCATCCGCAAGCTCCTGCTGGAGGGGGGAGGGAAGATCAACGGCTCCTTCCTGGCCGCGGACCTCATCGACGAGCTGAGCATCCTGGTGGCGCCCATCGCGGACGGCGGCGTGGGCACACCCGCGCTGTTCGACGTGGAGGGGAAGCGGGGCCGCGCGCGTCACCTGAAGCTGGTCTCCGTGGAGAAGCGCTCGGGCGATCTGCTCTGGCTGCGCTACAAGCCGAAGCGCTGAGCGCGAGGTCCGCTCGGCCCGGGGACTCCTGCTACGGTCCCCGGCGCTTCTTCTTCTTTCGTCTCCGGAGTCCCCCTCACCATGACCGACCGGCTCATGTCCCTGGCCCACAACCCGTTCACCCGTGGGCTCGTGAAGGCCCTCGGCCTGCCCCAGCCCACGCAGCTCGCGCGGGCCGAAGGGGGCTGGGCGGCGCAGCCCTTCGCGAACCGCGTGGTGGTGGTGGGCGCGGCCCCGGGTGGCTTCGCCGCGCGGAGCGCCCAGGCCGCGTTCACGGACGGTGGCGCCAGGGTGCTGGATGGTCCCCCCTCGGACGCCTCCCAGCGCGTGGACGCGGTCCTCTTCGACGCCACGGGCCTGGGCGGGCCCGAGGACATGCGCGCCCTCTATGACTTCTTCCACCCGCTGCTCCCCCGGCTCGCGCGCAACGCGCGGGTGCTGGTGCTGGCGGCGGTGCCGGACGCGGCCCCGAGCCCCGCGGCCTCCGCGGCGGCGCGCGGCGTGGAGGGCTTCGTGCGCAGCCTGGGCAAGGAGGTCGGCCGCCGCGGTGTCACCGCGAACGTCGCCTACGTGGCGCGCGGCGCGGAGGAGCGGCTGGCCGGCCCGGTGCGCTTCTTCTGCGGCGTGGGGAGCACCTATGTGTCGGGCCAGGCGCTCCACCTCTCCAGCGGCGTGCGCGCGCCCTCGGCCGTGCCGCTGCACGCGGCGTTGAGCGGCAAGGTGGCCCTGGTGACGGGCGCGGCGCGCGGCATCGGCGCGGCGACGGCGGAGCGGCTGGCCCAGGAGGGCGCGCGCGTGGTGTGCCTGGATGTGCCCGCGCTCGGGGACGCGCTGAATCAGACCGCCGCGCGCGTGGGCGGGGAGGCGCTCGCGTTGGATGTCACCTCGCCGGATGCGCCCGTGAAGCTGGTGGCCGCGCTGCGGGAAGGCTCGGGTGGGGTGGACATCGTCGTGCACAACGCGGGCATCACCCGCGACCGCACGCTCGCGAAGATGACGCCCGAGCAGTGGCAGCAGGTGCTCACCGTCAACCTCGCGGCCATCGTCGCGATGGACGAGGCGCTGCTGGGCACCGGCACGCTGCGCGACGAGGGGCGGCTGGTGTACCTGTCCTCCATCAGCGGGGTGTCGGGCAACTTCGGCCAGACGAACTACGCGACGAGCAAGGCCGCGCTCATCGGCTACGTGGCGGCGCTCGCGCCAGGGCTCGCCTCGCGGGGCATCTGCGCCAACGCCGTGGCCCCGGGCTTCATCGAGACCGCCATGGTGGAGAAGATGCCGCTGATGACGCGCGAGGTGGGGCGGCGGCTCAACTCCCTGTCCCAGGGTGGACAGCCGCGCGACGTCGCGGAGCTCGTCACCTTCCTGTCGAGCCCCGGCGCCCACGGCGTGACGGGCAACACCGTGCGCGTCTGCGGCCAGGGGCTCATCGGCGCCTGAGGCCGCGGGCTATCTCCGGGCGGGCTTGCGGCGCGCCTGGGTTGCCTCGAGCCCGGTCATCATCGCCTCCAGGCCCAGCTCGAACTCCTTCTCCACGTCGTGACTGTCCAGCACGCGCGCGATTTCGTGGACGCGTGGGAAGTCCTTCTCGCTGAGCTGTTGATAGGCGGGGTGTGACTGCGCGTCCTCGGGCTGGGGCGCGTAGCTGGAGAGCGAGTGGCCCACGACGAAGGCCATCAACACCTGTAGCGCGCTGAGCGCCTCGTCCGGACTGAAGCCCGCGGTGCGGAGCGTGTCGAGCACCGCCTCCACGTGGGCGATGGCCCCGGGCGTGACGGCGGCGCGTGTCGCGAACAGCGGCAGCGTGTTGGGGTGCGTGCGCAGGGCCTTGCGCAGCGCCTGGGCCCGCTCCCTCAACGCCACCTGCCAGGTCCCCGCGCGCTTCGCGGAGTGCACCTCGGCGAGCACCGTCTCGAAGAGCCCGTCGAGGATGGCCGCCTTGTTGGGCACGTGGTTGTAGAGCGACATCGCCTCCACGCCCAGCGCCTGACCCAACCGACGCATGGAGATGGCCTCCAGCCCCTCGCGGTCGACGATGTCGAGCGCCGCGCCCAGGATTCGCTCCCTCGAAAGGGGTTCTCGTTTGTTCGTCTGCTTCATGTCGGCTTGACGGACTTACGCCATAAGCTTACGTTGTAAGTCAATCATGGTCATTCGAGAGCGAGCAGCGGAAGCGGTGGTGCCATCTCCCGACAGGGCGGCCGTGGAGGCCGAGACGCGGTTGCTCCGGTGGGTGGAGCACCTGGCCATCCCCCGTCACTTCGTCGTGAACGCGCGCAACAACGCCTGGGTTCGAGACGCGCTGGCGAAGGCGTTCGAGCGGATGGGGCTCGAGGTCCAGCTCCAGGGGCGCTACGGGAACGTGGTGGCGCTGCCCCGGGGCGCGAAGGGGCGCACGGTGACGTTCGTGGCCGCCCACTACGACAGCGTGCCGAACTGCCCCGGCGCGGACGACAACGCGAGCGGGCTGGCGGTGATGCTCGAGTGTGCCCGCGCACTGGCGCTCAGCGGTGCGGGGGAGGGCGTCGGCTTCCTCGCGTTCAACGCGGAGGAGGACGGGTTCCTGGGCAGCTACGACTTCGTCACCCATGGCGTGCCGGCGCTGCCGTGCGGGCTCGGCACGACGCACGTGCTGGAGATGGTCGGCTTTCGCGAGCGCTCGGGCGTGGCGCAGGCGCTGCCGTTGCCGTGGGTGCCCAAGGGCCTGCGCTCGCCGGACTTCCTCGGGCTGCTCGCGAAGGGGCGCTCCAATGTCGCGGTGGACCGGGCCCTGGGCTCGGACGCGGCGGCGGGGCTGCGGTTGATGGGCGCGAAGACGTGGGGACCGCTCTACCGCTTGCTGCCCGACCTGGCCCGCAGCGACCACGTCCCGTTCTGGCTGGCCGACCGCCCGGCGGTGCTCTGGACCGACACCGCGAACTTCCGCAACCCCCACTACCACCGCGCCACGGACACCCCCGACACGCTGGACCCTTCGTTCATGCGCGAGGTGTCCGAGCTGCTCGTCGCCGTCGTCTCCGCCGAATCGGCCGGCTGAGCCCGTGCCTCCGTGGCTTGACAGGGGTTCGGAAATCATTATTTTGAAAGTCGTCAAACAATCGAAAGGTCCTGATGCGGACGCAGGAGGTCTTCAAGGCGATCTCGGATCCAACGCGGCGCAAGGTGCTCAAGCTCTTGCAGGGGGGCTCGAAGAGCGCCGGTGAGCTCGCGGAGGCGTTCGACATCACGAAGGGCTCGCTGTCGCATCACTTCAACGTCTTGAAGGCGGCGGACCTGGTGCGCAGCGAGCGACGGGGACAGCAGATCGTCTACTCCCTCAACACCACGGTGTTCGAGGACGTGGCGGCGCTGTTGATGGACCTCTTCAAGGTCGAGAAGAAGAACGGAGAGCCGTGATGCGAATCAGCCGCGCGAACGCAGTGGGTCTGGGGTTCGTCATCGTGTCGTTCGCGATGGCGGCGGTGTTCTACGAGCGGCTGCCAGACTCCATCCCCACGCACTGGAACGCGAAGGGCGTGGCGGATGGCTACACGGCGAAGCCCTGGGGGCCCTTCATGCAGCCGCTGGTGATGGCGGGCGTGTACCTGTTGATGCGCGTGCTTCCCCGCATCTCACCCCGGGGCTATCGGATGGAGCGGTTCCAGTCCGTCTACGAGTTCGTCGTGGCGATGCTGCTCGCGTTCCTGTTCCTGGTGAACGGGCTGGTGCTGCTCGCGGGGCTGGGCGTGGAGGTGCCCATGGCGCGTGCGCTCCACGCGGGGACGGGCTTGCTCTTCATGACGCTGGGCAACTTCATGGGGAAGGTCACCAAGAACTTCTTCTTCGGCATCCGCACGCCCTGGACGCTGGCGAACGACGAGGTCTGGCTGCGGACGCATCGGTTGGGCGGGAAGCTCTTCGTGCTCGCGGGCCTCGCGCTCGTCGTCACGGGGTTGATGGGGGCCGGGCCGGAATGGGTGCTCGTGCTCGTGGGCGTGGTGGTCGTGATTCCGGTCGTCTACTCGTATGTCATCTCGCGTCGCCTCGAGGGCGGTTCGACGAATGACGAAGGCACCCCGCGGTCTCTGTGAGGGGAGGAAACATGCGTCGCGTTCGAGGGTCGATGCTCACGGCTTGCGTGCTGCTCGGTGGCTGCGCGAGCTCGTCGTCGTCACATGCTCCCGAGGTGGTGGCCCCTGTCATGCGTGACGCCGATACGACGGCGGGCGATTTCCTGACCGCGATGGGGAGTCGAGACTTCGTGGCCGCGACCTCCAGGTTGGATGCGAGGGCGAAGGCCGCGCTGTCGCCGGAGAACCTCGCGCTGGCCTGGGACACGCAGCTCACGGCGCTGGGCCCATTGTCTTCGTGGTCCATCGTCCAGCGCGCGAAGAAGGGGGAGCACGACGTCCGGGTGGCGCTGCTGAAGTTCGAGCGGGGCGAGCTCAACGCCGTCTTCGCCATCGTCCCCGAGACGCAGGAGGTCGCCGCCATCCACCTCGTCCCCGCGCAGGCCGCGCCACCGGCCACCGTGTCCGTCGCGCCGTACGTCGATGCCTCGGCCTTCCGGAGCGAGGAGGTCTCGGTGGGGAAGGCGCCGTGGGAGCTGCAGGGGACGCTGACGGTGCCCGCGGGCGCGGGGCCCTTCCCGGGCATCATCCTGGTCCATGGCTCCGGGCCCCATGACAGGGACGAGACGCTGGGGCCCAACAAGCCGTTCAAGGACCTGGCCGAGGGGCTCTCCTCGCGAGGCATCGCGGTGCTGCGCTACGACAAGCGGACGCTGCGGTACGCCAGTCAGTTCGCCAACGGCATCTCGATGGATGACGAGGTCGTCGTCGATGCCGTCGCCGCCGTGGAGGTCCTCAAGGCCCGCGCGGACATCGACCTGAAGCGAATCTTCGTGGTGGGGCACAGCCTGGGGGCCTTGCTGGCACCGGAGATCGCCGTCCGCGCCGCCCCCGTCGCTGGAGCCGTCCTGCTGGCACCTCCAGGGCGCACGCCCTGGGACCTGGTCCTCGCGCAGCTGCGCTACCTCGAGCAGCCTCCGGAGCTCATCGCGGGCGTCGAGAAGGACGTGGCGCTGCTGAAGGCGGGGAAGCTCGGCGACAAGAAGCTCCTGGGCGCTCCCGCCGCGTACTGGCGGGACTGGGCATCGCGAGATGGCGTCGCGATGGCGAAGAAGCTCGCGCGGCCTCCGCTCATCCTGCGCGGTGAGCGCGACTACCAGGTCGTCGAGGAGGACCTGGCGGTGTGGCGCAAGGGGCTGCCCTCGGCCGGGGTGGTGACGATTCCAGGCAGCAACCACCTGTTCATCCAGGGCACCGGCAAGCCAAACCCCGCCGAGTACCAGCGGCCAGGGCACGTGGACGCGCGGGTGGTCGACCAGGTCTCGGCCTTCATCGCGGGTCGATGAGCCAGGGCGGGGAGGGGGCCTTGACTTTAAATCTACATAGGTAGATTTAAGGGGCATGCCACGAACCCGCGCCTTGTCGAACCACGCCCGCGCCGTGCTCGCCGCCTTGCTGGACGCAGGGGAGGGCTGGTCGCACGGGTATGAGCTGTGTCGGCTCGCGGAGGTGAAGTCGGGCACGCTCTATCCGCTGCTGATTCGCCTCGAGGCGCAGGGCTACCTCGAGGCCGAGTGGCAGCAGCCGGAGGAGGGTGGGCGGCCGCCGAGGCACGCCTATCGCCTGACCCAGACAGGGGTCCAGCTCGCGCGGGACAATCCGCCGGACGGCAAGGTGGCGACCCGCCGCGGTCTTCGCGAGGTGCCGACATGAGCGTCCGCTTCCAGCGTCGCGTGGCGGAGCTGTTGTGCGCCGCCTTGCAGTTCCTCCTGCCACCGAAGCAGCGCGACTGGGGCCTGGCCATCCGCGCGGAGCTCGCGGAGATTGCCGAGGACTCCCAGGCGCTGTGGTTCGCGCTGGAGAGCTTCCGTGGGTTGGCGCCGCGTGCCATCGGCCTGCTCCTGCTTCAGCCCTTCCTCTCCCTGCTGGGCGTCGTCGTCCGGGTGTCACGCACGCGGGGTGGCCTCGGCCCGGAGGCCGTCGGTGTGCTCTGCGCGGTCGGCGCGGTCTGTCTGGGGCTCGTCTACATGACGCTCGCGGGGGCGCCCGCCCGCTACCTCGGCGGCAACGTGGGGGCGCTCGTCATCGGACTGGTCCTGTGGGCCCTCGTCCGTCGCGCCTCGGCGCCCGTCGGTCGCGGGGCCGGAGCGCTGATTCTCGGGCTCTCGGGCCTGCTGCTCGCGACCTCGCTCCTCGGCTTCCGCGTCGAGGGCGCCTCTCGCTGGGTCGGGTTCGGTGGCGTGTTCCTGCAACCGAGCCTCATCCTGCTGCCGCTCATGCTCGTCGGCTACTCCCGGACGCGCACGCCGCTCGCGACCCTCGGAATGGTCGTCGCCGCGCTGGCGATGGCGCTCCAGCCCGACCGGGCGATGGCGGCCATGATGACCCTGGCGCTGGCGACCGTCGCGGCGACGCGTGTGGACCGGTCGACGCTCAGCGCCTTCGCGGCCAGCCTCCTGGCGTTCGTGGTGACGCTGCTGCGCCCCGACGCGCTCCCGGCCACTCCCTTCGTCGACCAGATCCTCTTCTCCTCCTTCGCGGTCCACGCCCTCGCGGGCCTCGCCGTCGTGGCCGGCCTGGGCCTCCTGCTCGTCCCGGTGATGATGCGGCGTGTGTGTGGAGAGGACGGCCGCACGGCCTGCTTCACCTTCGGGGCGACCTGGCTCGCGGGGATCCTCGCCGCCGCGCTCGGAAATCATCCGACCCCGCTCGTGGGCTACGGCGGCAGCGCGATCCTCGGCTACCTCCTGAGCCTCGCGCTCCTGCCGAGGCCCGTGCGACGACAGGGGGCTGGCTCGACGAGCGCGGCGCCCGACAAGCCGCTGCCGTCGCGCGACCTCCAGACGAAGCTCACGCTGGCCTAGCCGGCCCCGGCGGGGACACGCGCATCCGTCGTAGCAGCACCCCTCCCACCGGATGACCATCCATGACCATGCCTCGCCTTGGGCGGCGGGTTCGATACCTGCTGCCCGTCGTCTTGCTTTCCCTCGTGCTCGGGTTCACCTGGACGGAGCTCACGCGCAGCCGTGGCGACCAACGCTCCTCCTTCACGCCCGCGAGTCAGCGATGTGATTCGGAAGGGCCCCTGCGCTACTGCGTCAACACGGCCGTCGGGGGGACCAACGGAGACATCGTCTATCACCTCCACGGGCGCAACCTCGATGAGGCCCTCTGGAACGACGACACCTACTTCACCGGGATGTTGCAGGCGCGCTGGCAGACCGCGGGCGTCTTGCCTCCCACGGTCATCACCGTGTCCTACGGTCCGACGTGGCTCCTGACGCCGAAGGGGAAGCAGGCGCAGAGCGGCCTGCTCGAGGACTTCATGTCACGGCTGCCCGCGCTCGAGGACCAGGTGGGACACCCCCGGCGGCGAATCCTGCTGGGGGAGTCGATGGGCGGGCTCAATGTCCTCATCGCGGGCCTCACCCATCCGACGCGGTTCGCGAAGGTCGCGGCGCTGTGTCCGGGCGTCTACACCGACACGCCGTTCTCCTCGCTGGGCGCCATCCGGGCCACGATGGCGCGCACCGGGGCCAGTCCGAAGATCGTGTTCGGTGTCTGGCTGTTGGCGCGCAAGTACGTGGCGGACGAAGCCGAGTGGCGCCGCGTCGCGCCCCTGGACCTGGTCACGCGACTGGGGCCCGACGCTCCGGAGCTCTACCTCTCCTGCGGCCTCTACGATGCCTACGGCAACTACGAAGGCACCGAGCGCCTGGCCCGACTTGCCCGCGAGCGGGGAATCCAGACCGAGTGGCATCCCCTCTATGGCGGCCACTGTGCGTCGGACGTGGCGTCGCTCGCGGACTTCCTCGTGAACGGGTCGGCGCAGCTCAGCCAGACATCGTCGAGGTGAGGCGGGTCTGCTCCGGCTCCCCCGGCTGGAGCAGGTGGATGCGCGTGCCCGCCGCGCCGAGTCCGAGGCCGGGCTTCAACACCTGCTGGGTGTCGTAGTGCCCGCCGTTCTGCCTGCGGAACGGGATGGGCGCGTCCGTGAACAACCCCTCCAGCCGTGCCTTGTAGGCCTGCTCCACGGAGGGCCACTCCTCGGGCGTGAGCCGGTCCGACATGTAGAGGCTGAACGGTGGGAGCGCCTCCATCCCCGGGTAGTAGATGACGCCGTGCTGGATGGGGAAGAGCAGGTCGTCGAGCGCGCCGTTCACCCCGCGGTCCGTGTAGTGCGGCGCCCGCCCGCCGATGGTGACGGAGAGCATGGCGCGGCGGCCCGTGAGGGTGCCCTCGCCGTAGCGGTCTCCCCAGCGCTCACCGCCGTGGACGCCCACGCCATACGCGAACCCGTAGGCGAAGACCCGGTCGACCCAGCCCTTCAGGATGGCCGGCATCGAGAACCACCACAGCGGGAACTGGAAGATGACGGCCTGGGCCCAGAGCAGCTTCTCCTGCTCGGCCACGACGTCCGCGCGCTGGGTGCCGCCCGCGAACGCGACCTTCGAGGCCCGGGCGTAGGCCAGCCGCTCCCCCTCGGGATGCGCCAGGAAGTCACCCGCATCGGCGGTGGCCTTCCAGCCCATCGCGTACAGGTCCGAGACCCGCACCGTGTGCCCGAGCTGTGTGAGGTGGCTCACCGCCAGGTCCTTCAGCGCGCCGTTGAGTGAACGCGGCTCGGGGTGGGCGTAGACGATGAGGACGTTCATGGGAGGCTCACCACGACCTTGCCCAGGTGCTGCGCGCTGGCCAGGTACTCCCAGGCGGCGCGGGCGTCTTCGAAGGGGAACACGCGGTCGATGATGGGCTTGATGCGGTTGTGCTCCAGGGCGGCGACGAAGCGCTCGAACATGGAGACCGAGCCCACGTAGACGCCGTGCACCGTCTGCCGCCGTTGGAACACCGCGCCCAGGTTGACCTCACCCCGGCCTCCGGTGAGCACGCCGAGCATGCTCATGCTGCCGCCGTAGCGCAGCGCCGCGGAGGACTGGTCGAAGGTGGCCTGTCCGCCCACGTCGACCACCAGGTCCACGCCCCGGCCGCCGGTGAGCGCCTTCGCCCGCTCGCCCCACTTCGCGTCCGCGCGGTAGTCGATGACCTCCTCCGCGCCCAGCTCGCGCAGCCGCACCGCCTTGTCCGCGCTGCTCGACGTCATCAGCACCCGCGCGCCCGAGGCCTTCGCCAGTTGGAGCGCGAACACGGACACGCCGCCCGAGCCCTGGAGCAGCACCGTCTCACCCGGCCGGAGCGAGGTGACCTCGAACAGCGCCTGCCACGCGGTGAGCCCGGCGCAGGGGAGGGTGGCCGCCTCCTCGAACGAGTACCCCTTCGGGATGCGCACCCAAGCGTGCTCGGGCAGCACCACCTCCTCGCGCAGCATGCCGTCGGCGAGCGAGCCGCCGAGCGCGCTGGCGTGGTGCGCGTCGCTCAGCTCACCGTCGACCCAGTGGGGGAAGAAGTTGGCCATCACCCGGTCGCCCACCTTCCAGCGCGTGACGGCCGAGCCCACCTCCACCACCTCGCCCGCGCCATCCGAGACGGGCACGCGTGGGGAGGTGAGGTTCTTCTCGGCCCCCCGGGTGATGAGCAGGTCGCGGTAGTTGAGCGACACCGCCCTGACGCGGACCTTCACCTCGTGCGCGCCCACGCTCTGAGACGGGCGCTCGGCCCGCGTGAGTGCATCGAACCCCGGCCTCGGCTGCAGTTCCCATGTCTTCATGGTGCAGACGTACGTTTCGGGTTATTTCTCCGCAAGTACGCACAAGTTTGGTCAGTACGCACAAAAAGGGAACCATGGCTCGCAAGCGCGACGATGACTCGAAGACGAACTGCGCGGTGGAGGCCGCCCTCGGCGTCATCGGTGGGCGCTGGAAGGGCGTGGTGCTGTACTGGTTGTTGAAGGGTACGCATCGCTTCGGAGAGCTGCGCAAGCGGCTGCCGAACTGCAGCCAGCGCATGCTCACGCTCCAGCTTCGGGAGCTGGAGGAGGACGGGCTCGTCAAGCGCACCGTCTACCCGGAGGTGCCGCACCGCGTGGAGTACGAGCTCACCCCGTTCGGCCGCTCGCTGGAGCCGGTGCTCCTGGGCCTGCGCGATTGGGGAGACCGGTACAAGCGCCGCTTGCAGCGCGCGGCGTGAGGTCAGGGCGTCGCGCGCTCGAAGCTCTCGCGGGCGCGCTCGATTTCCGGCCGGTTCTGGTGGGCCCAGCGGGCCAGGGCGCTGACGGGGTCGATGAGGGTGCGTCCCAGCGCCGTCAGCACGTAGTTCACGCTGGGGGGCTTCGTGGGATGGACGGTGCGTTTGACCAGGCCATCGCGCTCGAGCCCGCGCAGGGTGTGGGTCAGCACCCGCTGGGAGATGCCCTCGATGGCGCGCTTGAGGTCGCTGAAGCGCACGGCGCCCTCGGAGAGGTTGACGATGACCATCACGCTCCACTTGTCGCCGATGAGGCTGAGGATTTCGCGCATCGCGACGCAGTCCTCGTAGCTCAGGGTCATCTTTCCGTTACCTGGTGACTTCAAGGTGCCTCCTTGGCCGGCGCCAGACGGTATGCGACAGAGCCTGGGTCCGGTGCGCGGAAGTCATCCGCTGCGCCAGGAGGAAGGCCATGACGACTCGGGCTGTCGGCGGCGGAAAGCCGTCCAGGGCGCTCTCGGTGGGGCTGTGGAGCGTCCAGGTGTTGCTGGCCCTGCTGTTCGTGGGCACGGGGCTCTGGAAGCTCTTCACGCCCGTCTCCCAGCTGGCCGCGATGATTCCCTGGGCGGGACAGGTGCCGGGAGCGTTGTTCCACCTGACGGCGGTGGTGGACCTGTTGGGCGGGCTCGGCGTCCTGCTGCCCTCGCTCACCGGCATCCGCCCGAGGCTGACGGCCTGGGCCGCGCTGGGCTGCGCGGCGCTCCAGGTCAGCGCCATCGTCTTCCACGTGTCACGCGGCGAGGCGGCGAGCACGCCCTTCAACGTCCTGCTCGTCGCGCTCTCGCTCTTCGTCTTCTGGGGCCGCCGCTCCGCGTGAGGCTACTGCGCTCCGTCGGGCCGCAGGTAGAGCATCCTCAGCATCGACGCGGTGTGGACGAGCGCCGCCGCCGTGCTGGCCTCCGTGGAGGGCACGAGGTCGGGCGAGGTTGCCTCCTCGATGAGGCGGGCGCGGGCGTCCTCCATGAATCCGACGGTGTCCCGGGGTTGCTCCTTGCTCTCCTCGCGCGTGTTGCTGGTGTCGATGACATGGAGCATCAGCTTGCGACACAAGTGCTCGGTGGCCGCGTAGGCCTTGATGGCGAAAGAGACTGGATGGCGGCCGGGAGGAAGGGGAGCGCCGGCCCGGGCGGGGGCGCGGGGGTTTGCATGGAGAGCCGATGCACCTCCTCCTCCGCGAGCTCGCGGGGCTTCTCGATGTACGTGGGACGCGTGCAGGCGGGACAGATGACGAGCAGCGACTCCAGCGCTCGTGAGTCCTGCACGCCCTGGGAGAGGGTGCCTCGCGTTGCCGAGACCTCGGTGGAGCACCATGCGCACCAGTATGCGTGGGGGTGTTCGAGGTCTCGGGGGTGGTCGAAGCGGGCGTCGGGAAAGGGCGTGAGGAACATGGTTGCTCGGCGGACGGGCGACTGCTGATTCTCTCACAGGTCGTCTCCCCGGGGCGCGACGAACGGGACGCCGCACGCGGGGCAGGTCCGGGCGCTCGCCGCTCCACCCAGGTATGTGTTGCAGCGGGGGCAGCGCCAGACCAGGAGCACGGGCACCACCGTCGCCACGATGGCGCCCATGAGCAACGCGCCGAGCAGTGACGCGTGCTCCTCTGGCCAGGGGAGGAAGGACAGGCTCAGCAGGCCTGTCGTCACGACGATGGCGCCATTCAGGACGCGTCGGCGCGCCCTGAAGCGCGCGGCGACCTCCGGGTCGAATGTCATGGCGGGCTGCCTCCTTCCTGGAGTCTTCGGACTACGGCTTCGCCAGCGAGTGGCCGGTGGGGTCGAACAGGCCCATCGCCCGCGCCAGGGCCAGGCGTGACAGCTGCACGTTGAGCGCCTCGGCCACGGAGGAGAGCTGCGCGCCGGCGAGCGTCGCGTTGACGTCCGTCACCTGGAGGTACGTCGAGGCGCCGGCATCGAAGCTCTCCTTCGCCAGCCGCGCGCTCTCCACGGCCAGCTTCACCCGCTCCTCGGCCGTGGCCAGGTTGACCTCGGCCGTCTCCAGCTCGCCGCGCGCCTTGCGCACCTGGTCGCGAATCTGCTCCTCCGCGCCCCGCAGGTCGGCGTTGGCTTCCGCGATCTTGCCGGAGGACTCGCGCAGGTTGGCCTCGCGCAGCCCGCCGTCGAACAGGTTCCAGGACAGGGCCAGCCCCGCGGTCCAGGTGGTCGTCTGCCCCGTGAGGCCCGCGGTGTTCGTCGCCGAATAGGCGCCCGTGGCGTGCAGGCTGGGGAGGTACTCGGCCAGGACCTGCTTGCGGCCGCCCCGCGCCACGTCCACGTTGATGCGCGCGGCGGCGACATCCGGGCGTCGCTCCAGCGCGGTCTTCTCCGCGGAGGCCGCGTCCTTCGCCTCGGTGGGCACCGCGACGGCGGTCTCCTGGGGCGGCGCGACGTCGAAGTCCACGGGGCGCCCGAGCAGCGCGGCCAGCGCGCTCTTCGCGGTGGCGTAGGCGTTGCGGCTGCGCACCACCTCCTGCTCGGCCTCCTTGCGGTCCAGCGTCGCGCGCAGGACGGCCAGCCGCTCCACGTCGCCCACCTCGAAGCGGTTCTGCGCGTCGCGCTCGAAGCCCCGGCGGACCTCGAGCAGCTGCTCCTGCACGGCCATCGCCTCGCGCAGGCTGGCGGCGCCCAGGTAGGCCTGGGCCACGGCGAAGAGGGTCTCGCGGCGGGTGTTCTCCGCCGTCAGCTCCGCGGCGCGCTCACCCAGGTAGGCGTTCTTGATGGCGGGCCACAGCCTGGGCACCAGCAGCGCCTGCTGCGCGTTGAGCTGCCCGGCGAGCTGGTTCTGCTTCTGGAGCGGGATGGGGTCCGGGACGCCCGGGAGCGTGAAGGTCAGCTCCATGGGGAAGCGGGTGTACGAGCCGCTCGCGGTGATGCTCGGCAGGTATCCGGACCAGGCCTTGTTGCCCAGCTCCCGCGACTGCTGGAGCCGCGCGCGGGCCGCGTCGAGGCTGGGGCTCTGCTTCTCCGCGAGCTCGAGCGCCTCGGTGAAGGAGAGCAGGGGGAGCGTGGCCTTCTGGGCCGCGGGAGCCTGCTCCTGGGCGGGCGCGGAGCGCACCGGCGCATCGGGCGCCGCCTGGGGTGCCGGTACGGGGGCCTGGGTCAGCAGGACGCTGGTGACGAGAGCATGGAGGAACATGGTGGAGCCTGGGGTGAAGCGGGCGCACGACGGGCGTCGCGGCGCCGGAAAGGAAGCCGAGGGATGGAACGTGAGAGGTGCAAGGGGCGGAGCCCTGAGCGGGGCTCCGCCTTCAATCGGACGCGGAGGGGCTCAGGTCAGTGCGAGCCCTCTTCCAGCAACTGGACGCCGGCCGCGCCCGGAGTCGTCACCGGGTCGGTGGCGGGCGCCCGGCGCTTGAATCGCTCGACGACCCCGTCCAGCAGCGAGTAGACGACGGGCACCACCACCAGCGTCAGCACCGTGGAGCTGATGAGGCCACCGATGATGACGAGCGCCATGGGCACGCGCATCTCGGCGCCGTCTCCGCGCGCCAGCGCCACGGGCACCATGCCGGCCACCATGGCGATGGTCGTCATCAGGATGGGGCGCAGACGCACCGGCGCCGCCTCCAGCAGGGCCTGTCCCGCGCTCTTTCCGGACTCGCGCAGCTGCTGGGTGAAGTCGACCAGCAGGATGCCGTTCTTCACCACCAGGCCCATCAGCATGATGACGCCGATGAGGGCGAACATGGACAGCGCGCTGCCCGACAACAGGAGCGCCGCGATGGCGCCGATGAGCGCGAAGGGCAGCGACAGCATGATGGTGAAGGGGTGGATGTAGCTGCCGAACTGCGCCGCCAGGATCATGTAGAGCAGCAGGATGCCCAGCCCCAGCGCCATGCCGAAGGCGGCGGCCGTCTTGCCCATCTCCTTCGCGTTGCCGGCGAAGTTCGCCTCGACGCCCGCGGGGAGCGTCTCTTCGGCCTGCGCGGTGAGGTAGGTCATGGCCTCGCCCAGGGAGTAGCCCGGGGCCAGGTTCGCGAGCAGGGTGATCTGCCGCTTCTGGTTCTGCCGGTCGATCTGCACCGGGCCCTCGGACGGGATGATGTCCGCCACGTTGCGCAGCTCCACCAGCTGTTCGCCGGAGGTGCGCACGGTGAGCTGCCCCAGCGCCTCCTCGGAGGCGAGCGTGGCCTCGGGCAGACGCAGCTTCACGTCGTACGTCTCACCGCCCTCGCGGTAGGTCATGAACTCGTCGCGGCCCAGATAGGCGCGCAGCGCCTGTCCCACCTGGGCGGCCGGCACGCCGAGCTGCGCGGCGCGCTCCCGGTTGATCTTCACGTCGAACTGGGGCTTGCCGCTGCGGTACGTCGAGTCCACGTCCGTGAAGTTCGGGTTCGTCTTCATCGTGGCGACCAGCTTCTCGCTGGAGGCGACGAGCTGCTGCCAGTCGGTGCCGCGCAGCATGAACTGCACCTCCTGGTTGCGGCTGCCACCGCCGATGTCGGAGACGTCCTGCACGGAGGTCAGCACGCCGGACCGCCCGGGCAGCGCCTCGCGCAGGCGGACCTTGAAGGTCTCCTGGTCGAAGGCCCGCTCCTTGCGCGGCACCAGGTTCACCAGCACCTCGCCCTTGTGCACCTCCTCGAGCGTGCCGCCGCCCGCCGTGCTGAAGGTCTCCTTCACGCCCTCCAGCGTGCGCACCTGCGCGGCGACGTGATTGAGCTCCCGCTCGGTGTCCTCGAGCGTGGCGCCCACGGGCAGCTCCAGCGTCACCTTGACGGCGCCGTTGTCGGCGGGCGGGATGAAGGTGAACTTGAGGAAGCTCGCCATGCCCAGCGTCAGCACGAGCACGCCCACGGCCGCGACGAGCGTCAGCCCGCGCCGACGCAGCACGCCCTCCAGGATACGGCGGTAGCCGTTCTCCATGCCCACCAGCACGCGCTCGATGGCCGCGCTCACCTTGTTGGTGGGGCCGTGCGAGTGGCCCTTGAGCAGGCGGCTGGAGAGCATGGGTGTGAGCGTCATCGACACCGCGTAGGAGATGAGCACCGCCACCGCCACCGTGACGCCGAACTGGTAGAAGAACTGGCCAATCATCCCCTCCATGAAGGCCACGGGGACGAACACCGCGACGATGGCGAGCGTCACCGCGAGCACCGCGACGACGATCTGCTGGGTGCCCTCCAGCGCCGCCTGCATGGGCGTCTTGCCCTCCTCCAGGTGCCGGACGATGTTCTCGATGACCACGATGGCGTCGTCGATGAGCAGGCCGATGGAGAGCGTCAGCGCCAGCATGGTGATGATGTTGAAGGTGAAGCCGAGCATCGCCATCACCGCGAAGGTGCCGATGACGCTCACCGGCAGCGCGATGGCGGACACCAACGTGGAGCGCAGGTTGCGCAGGAACACCAGCACGATGAGCACCGACAGCGCGCCGCCCAGCAGCATGTCGAACTGCACCGCGCTGATGGACGAGCGGATGTTGGTGGAGTTGTCGCTGATGGTCTTGACGTCCACGCCCTGGGGCAGCGAGGCGTTCAGCTCGGCGAGCGACTCCTTGACGCTCTCGGCCACCTGCACGGTGTTGGCGCCCGACTGCTTGCGCACCACCAGCGCCAGCGCGGAGCCGGTGTCCGAGCGGGCCAGGCCCCGCGCCTCCTGGGCCCCGTCCACCACCGCCGCCACGTCGCGCACGCGCACCGGGGTGCCGTTGGGGCTGGCGATGATGATGTTGCCCAGCTCCTCCACGCTCTGCGCCTCGGCCGTCAGCCGGACGATGCGCTCACGGCCGCCCTGCGTGGCGCGGCCACCGGGCAGGTCCACGCTCTGCGCCGCCAGCGCCTGGCTCACGTCGCCCACGGCCAGGCCGTAGCCGCGCAGCCGCTGCGGGTCGACCACCACCTGGATTTCGCGCTCGCGGCCACCGACGACGTCGATGCTGCCCACGCCCGCCTGGCTCTGGAGCGCGGGCTTCACCACGTCCTCCGCCACCCGCGTCAGCTCCTCCACGGGCAGCGCGCCGGTGAGCGACAGGGTGAGGATGGGCGCCGCGCCGATGTCGAACTTCTCGACCACGGGCGTCTCGATGCCGGCGGGCAGCGAGCGCAGCGTGGCCTGCACGCGGTCCCTCACGTCCTGGGCCGCGACGTCCACGTTGGTGCCCAGCTTGAAGCCGATGGTGATCTGACTGACGCTCTCCAGGTTGATGGAGTTGAGCTCGTCCACGCCGTTGAGCGTGTTGAGCCCCTCCTCCAGCGGCTTGGAGACGTTCTCCTCGATGGACGCCGGGTCCGCGCCGGGCAGCAGCGTGGTGATGGTGACGTACGGGATGTCGACGTTGGGGTACTGGTCCACGCCGATGCGTGGATAGGCGTACAGGCCGAAGACGACGACCGCCGCCATCAGCATGACGGTGAAGACGGAGTGTTTGATGAAGGTCTTGAGCATGGCAGTGGCGAGCGGTGAAGAGGGGAGGGAAGAGGAGCGCTACTGGACGACCTGGAGCGCGGTGCCGTTCTGCAGGGGCAGGCTCGCGTCCGCGACGACGCGCTCCTGGATGCCCAGGCCCTGCACCACGCGCACGTAGCCGGGCAGCACGCGCTCCACCTTGACGTCGCGGCGCTGGGCCTTGCCGTCCTGCACCACCCAGACGAAGCCCTGCTGACCGCGCGCGTTGACGGCCTGCGAGGGGAGGAACAACCCCGCCTGTCCCGGCGCCTCGTCGGTGGCGAGCGTGCCGGAGAAGTCGAGCTCCACCAGCGCGCCCGCGCGCAGCGTGGGGCCCTCGCCCTTCGAGGGCACCACGTCCGCGAGCACCTCCACGGTGCGCGTCTGCGGGTCGATGACGGCGCCCAGGCTGCGCACCTTCGCCTCGAACGGCGCGCCGGACGGGTTGAGCGCGCCCTTCACCAGGGTGCCCACCTTCACGCGGTCCACCAGGGCCTCGGGCACCGGCGCGCGCACCTCGAGCGCGTGCGGGTTGACGAGCCCGAAGATGGCCGTGCCCGGCGTCACGTAGTCGCCCTCGTTGCGCGAGCGGCTGGTGATGACGCCGTCGAACGGCGCGGTGAGCGTGGCGTCGCGCAGCGCCTCCTGCGCGGTGGCGAGCGCCGCGGCGGTCTGCTCCGCCTGCGCCTGGGCCTGTCGGTAGCCGACCTCCGCCTTGTCGAGCGAGGCCTTCGCCAGGCTGCCGGACTGCGCCAGCGTCCGCGCGCGCTCCACCTCCGTCTTCGCGCCCTCCATCGCCGCGTCCGCCGCGGCCCGCGAGGCCTTCGCTTGATTGACGGCGAGGCGCGCGTTGGTGGCGTCGAGCTGCGCGAGCACCTGGCCCTTCTTCACCGGGTCGCCCACGTCCACCGCGATGCGGGTCAGGGGGCCGGTGCCCTCCGCGCTCAGCGTCGCCTCCTGTCGGGCGCGCACGTTGCCGGTGGCCTGCAGGACGCTCGCCTCCAGCTTCGGCGCGGGCGCCACGGCGCGCACGCCCACGGGCTTCTGCACCACCTGCGCGGAGGCCGCCGGAGGCGTGGCCTTGCCCCCACCGCACGCCGCTCCAGCCACCACCGCCGCCACCACCACCGCTGCCTTCAAGGTCGTCTTCGTCATCGCTTCTTTCCTCGTCGAGGGGCCTGGGAGGCCCTGGAATCCGGCACTGAGTGACTGGATTGGTTTTCTGGTCAGTCGTGGACGTGCGAAAGCCCACTCCGCCCGAGGGCAGGGGGGCGCTGTGGGAGGGCTTCAGCTGGTGGGGAGCGGGGGGACGGTGAGGCCGCGGATGAAGACCTCGAAGGAGGCGTCGAGGGCCTTCTGGGACTGCTCGTCCGGCTCGGAGGTCATCATCCAGGGGCCCAGGCACGTGATGAGCTCGACCATGCCCCGGGCCACCTCTCGTGAGTTGTTCAAGTGGAACGCGCCCTGGATGACACCGTTCTCGATGAGCGCCGCCAGGACGCTGGTCTCGTCATCCATCATCTTGGGAATCATGTGGGCGGCCGCCTCGCCGAGCTCGAGCAGGGTGGCCATCTCGATGCGCTGGCCCGTGGGGGAGCGGGTGTTCTGCTCCATCCGGCAGCGGATGTAGACGCGCAGCTGCTCCACGGGCGTCTTCGCGTCGCGCAGCCGCGCCCGGAGCTCGGACAGGCTGGCGGCGACCTCCTGCTGGGCGCAGGCCTCGAAGAGCGCCTCCTTGTTCTCGAAGTGCAGGTAGATGCTGCCCTTGCCCACCCCGGCGCGCTTGGCGATGTCCTCCACCGAGGCCTTCTTGAAGCCGTAGCGGCCGAAGACCTCTCCGGCGGCGTTGAGGATGGCGGTGCGTGGGTCAGAACTCATTGACCGGATATGTAATCCGGTCATCCGGTCAGCGCAAGCCCTTGGCGCCTCTCCTCGTGGCTGCCTGCCCTACGAAAGAACGACTAGACGACCGGTCTACTGGCCGTTAGCCATGGGCGCATGAGCGCGAGCGGGGCCTCACAGGACGTCCGGCGGCACATCCTGGACGCGGCGCATCCGTTGCTGGTGAGCAAGGGCTTCACCGCGGTGGGGTTGGCCGAGGTGCTGGCGGCGGCGAGGGTGCCCAAGGGTTCGTTCTATTACTACTTCGGCTCCAAGGAGGCGTTCGGCGAAGCGGTGCTCGACGCGTACTTCGCCGACTACCAGTCGCGGATGGAGGCGCTGCTGGCGGCGCCGGGTTCGTCCGCGCAGCGGCTGATGGCGTACTTCCAGGACTGGCTCGTGTCACAGACGGACGCGTCGGCCACGAGCCGCTGCCTCGTCGTGAAGCTCGGCGCGGAGGTCTGTGACTTGTCCGAGAGCATGCGCGCGGCGTTGGAGCGCGGCACGAAGGGCGTCATCGACCGGCTGGAGCGCTGTCTCGACGCGGGGCGCGAGGACGGCTCGCTGTCGGCGCCGGAGCCCACGCGGGCGCTGGCGCTCTCGCTGTACCAGACGTGGCTCGGCGCGGGGCTGCTCGCGAAGATCTCCCGCGACCGGACACCGCTCGACACGGCGATGGCCGACACGCGGCGGCGGCTGGGCATCACCTAGGTCTCTTCACCTCGTCGGCCGGTCCGCGCGGTGCTCGCCGCGGCGTGGGCTCGTGCGCGTCGAAGTCTTCCCCGCCACACCCCAGGAGTCCGCAGCCATGAGTCAGAGCGATGTCCGCAACCGTCGAGTCGTCCTCGCCGCGCGTCCGCGTGGGCTTCCGACGCCCAGCCACTTCCGCATCGAGGAGACGGCCGTCCCCACGCCGGGCGAAGGACAGGTGTTGCTGCGCACCCTGTACCTGTCGCTCGACCCGTACATGCGCCCGATGATGAATGAAATCCCTCCGGCGTATGCCGATGCCTCGGTCGCGGTGGGCGCGCCGATGGTGGGCGGCACCGTCAATCGCGTCGTCGCCTCGCGCAATCCCAGGTTCCGTGTCGGCGAGCTGGTGCTCGGCAACGCGGGCTGGCAGGGCCATGCGCTGTCGGATGGGCAGGACCTGGTGGCGCTGGGAGCGATGAAGCAGCCGTCGCTGGCGCTCGGGGTGCTCGGCATGCCCGGGTTCACCGCGCACGTGGGGCTGCTCGACATCGGCGAGCCCAAGGCGGGGGAGACGGTGGTGGTGGCCGCGGCGACGGGGGCGGTGGGCGCGGTGGTGGGGCAGGTCGCGAAGTTGAAGGGCGCGCGGGTGGTGGGCATCGCGGGCGGCGCGGACAAGTGCCGCTACGCCGTGGAGCAGCTGGGGTTCGACGTGTGCCTGGACCGGCGCGAGCCGAAGCTGGCCGAGCGTCTGGCCGCCGCCTGCCCGCGTGGCATCGACGTCTACTTCGAGAACGTGGGCGGTGCGGTGTTCGAGGCGGTGGTGCCGCTGCTCAACCACCACGCGCGCGTGCCGCTGTGCGGGACCATCGCGAGCTACAACGAGGAGGCGCCGCCGCCCGGTCCGAACCTGTTGCCGATGGTGATGTCCGTCTTCCAGACGAAGCGCATCCGCGCGCAGGGCCTCATCATCCTCGACCACTACGGCCCGCGTTACGACGCCTTCCGCCGGGACATGGAGGCGTGGGTGGCCGAGGGCCGCGTGAAGCTGCTCGAGGACACGGTCGACGGACTGGAGAACGCACCTGGGGCGTTCATCGGGATGCTCCAGGGGAAGAACGTCGGCAAGCTCGTGGTGCGCGTCAGCGAGGGATGAGCCTGACGGGGAAGACGTAGCGGCCTTCCTCGGGGGCGCGTGGGCCCCGGTCCCTCTGTTCGCCGACGATGCGGGTCCATTCGTCGGCCCGGTGCCTGCCTCCGAACGCGGAGGCCAGCACGCGGTCGATGTCCTCGGGGGACGCCACGTCGAAGCGGATTCCCTCGATGCGGACCTGTCCCTCGAAGAGGAAGGGGAGGTCATGGCCCCCCTGTGAATAGCGCGCCTCCCAGCGCACCGTCAGGTCCGCGCCGGAGCGCTCCAGCACCGTCAGCCGGTTGCCTCCCAGCGAGGGGGCGTCCGTGCCGAACCACGCATCCCAGGGCTCCTCCTGTCCCACGACGAGCCCGGGCCACTCCGCGAGCGTCGGGTGTCGCCCCTGGTTCGCCTCGGTGACCGGCATCGCAGCGGCGTACGGCGCCGGCTGTCCGTCTTCGTCGGAGGTCGAGTCGACGCGAAGCTCCAGGTCGTACCGCGCAGTGGCCCGGTCCGGCTGATAGCGGTAGCTGGGAGTGCCCTCGTCGCGGAGCAGCGTGGTGACGCGGATGTCCAGCCGCGCGGCCTCCACGGCGTGCCCATGTCCGGCCAGCACGAGGGGCCTTTGTGGCGTGGGGGCGTCCGCTGGAAGTTTCTCCAGCGATTCGGCAGGGAGCGACTCCTTAAGGGGCGGGGTGAAGAAGCGCGGCTCCTCGGGCAGGGGCACGAGCCGGGCGAGGAACTCACCGAAGGACGCCGCGCAGACGCTCGGCACGTAGAGGTCCGAGGTCTCGGTCTCCGCGTTGATGTCGAAGAACCAGACGGTTCCCCGAGGTGAGTCGGGCCGGTCGTCGACCTGCAGGCCGAAGCGGTTGACGCTGCCGCGCTGCTGCGTGAAGACCAGGATGTCCATGGGGATGTCCGTGCCCCCGAGCCGGAGCGGAGTCCAGTCGTGGTCATGCAGCCCGAGCAGCTCGTCGATGTGCACCTCGTCCCCGAGCGCGTCCCGGAGCCCCGTCGCGCAAGGGTCCAGGAAGAGGCCGTTGTACGCGACCAGCACGTCACGGAAGTCCGAGGGCAGGGGTTGGGGAAGCCCCGCTTCGAATCGCTCCAGCCGCTCGCGGGTGAGCTGGGGGTTCTGCGAGTTGCGCCGGGCTCGCGACGCGAGGGCCGGGGGGAGGGCGGACGGCATCAACCCATTCTACTCAGGGGCGTTGGGTCGCCGTGCCCGCTTTCGCGCCCGCGGGAGGCGGGAACGCGGGCAGCGGGAACTTGGGCAGCGGCAGCGTCACGTGGTGCGGAAGGCCCGTCATCTTCCCCGTCTTGAGGAACTCATACACGGCCTGGCTCGCGGCCTCCTCGCTCCGCAGGAGGTAGAAGGCGCCGTCGTGGCCGCCTCGGTGGGTGAGGATGGCGTGGCCGTTGGGGAAGTACGGCAGGAGGCCCAGCGTGTTCTCGATGGGCGTCGAGGTGTCCCAGTCGCCGTGCACGAACAGGACGGGAACGGGGCTCGCGATGGGCTTTCGCACCTCGTCGCCGATGTCCTGGGTGGGCCAGTCGTCCGCCGAGGCGAAGTTCGCCTCGAAGTTCCACGCACCCAGGAACTCGACGGCGGGGTCGGTGCGCAGCTGGTGCTCACGCTCGGCGGTGGTGCGCAGGCTGCTGTCGATGAGCGGGCCGATGAGCTTGTTCTTGCTCGCGGCGCGCTGCTCGATGACCTCGCGTGCCCACGCCTCGTAGTGCCCGTGGTACAGCGAGAGGATGAAGGCCGGCCATTGCTCGCCCTCCGTCGTATGGGAGAGCAGCGCGAGCTGCAGGTCCTCGAGTCCCAGCACCACCGTCTGGGACTTCCCCGCCGCGTCGCGCACCTCCACGCGCACCGGCTCCTGGGCGAAGCGTTTGCGCAGCGTGCGCACCGCCTCCATCAGCCCGCCCGCGGGGCGGTACGGCGCGAGCCCGGCATCCTGGTCCGCGTCGTAGGCGATTCGCTGGAGCGCGGCGAAGGCGTGCGAGGGCATGTCGAAGGCGTTGTTCAAGGGCTCCACGCCGGACAACACGGCGCGCGCGACGATGTCCGGGTGCAGCCGAATCACCGCGAGACTCCACTGAGAGCCGAAGCTGCCGCCGAACAGGCTGATCTTCTTGTAGCCGAGCGCGCGCCGCAGGGCGTCCACGTCCGCGGCGAGCTCACCGACGTTGTACCCAGACAGGTCCTTGCCGGAGTGCTCGGCGACGGCCCGCTTCGCCAACGCGCGCATGGCCTGGGCCTCCGCGTGGATGGACCCTGGCTGCTCCAGGGGAAGTGCGTCGCTCGTCGACTCGAGCATCTCCCCACGCCGGGTGTAGCCGCGCTGTTCGAGGACCACCACGTCGGCGCTCCGCTCACTGAAGTTCGCCCACAGGCGTGCCTTCCCCCGGGTGGCCGGGTCGTTGTCGGTGAGCGAGCCGAGCACGCTCAGGCCCGGTCCTCCCGGCAGCCAGAACACGGGTGGAGCCCCCGTGGGTTTGGCCGCCTTGATGCGGGCGAACCCCACTTCGATGAGCCGGCTGTCCGGCTTCTTTCGGTTCTCCGGGACGTAGAGCGAGCCCATCTCGTACGCGATGCGCTTGCCCGGCTCGAGTTCGACGCTGCCGCGCTCGATGACCACTTCGCCCGGTTTGCGCTGTGCAGCCCAGGCTCCTGGTGTCGGCAGGACGAACAGCAGGCACGGCAGGACACTTTGCCACGACGGCATCGATGAGAAAGCGCGCATTGGAGGGGACCGGCCCTGGAGGGTGCTCATGGATGGACGGCGTCCAGTGAAGTTTCCGGGGCCGGAAATATTCCGGCAGGGCCCAGAATCCGAGGCCCCAGCGTGGTATCAGGGATGCATCAGTAATTCCACGCGGTGCAGTCGGTGGTGGTGCGCGTGACGAACTCCGCGAGGGTGCGCAGGTTCCGCACGAAGGTGCTCGTGTCGAGGTAGTCGCCGGGCGTGGCGCCGCTGCGAGGTCCGCCCGGGCTGTAGGTCGTGAGCCACTTCTCGTTGTTGACCGCGGCGTCGACGGCCTGCGCCGTGTCGTAACGCAGCTGCTGGCAGGAGCGCTTCATCGCGGTGGTGTCACTCGCCAGCCGGACGTACTCGGCGCGGAGGGCGGCGAGCTGCGAGGGGACCTCCCAGGCGTAGTTCTGGTAGGTGGGCGGCGCGGAGGAGAAGCGGACCGGGTAGCCGCCGGCCTTCACCGTGTAGAAGCCGATGTTCGACGGGGCCGTGTCGTCGAGCTCGATGTAGCGGTGGATGAGCGTGTCGTTCGCGAAGTCGACTGTCTCCAGATAGGCGAGGGCGGTGGCGACGGCGTCGCGGTTCGCGGAGACGCTCGGGTCCAACTGGTAGAGGCGGAGCAGGGCCCACATGACGTCCTGGCTCTCCTGTCCGGCGATGGCGGGAGCCTCCCAGCTGCGCGCCCAGCGGGGCTGCATCTGGCCGTCGTACTGCTGCGCCCAGGCGGGCTGGGGCTGGGGCATCTGCGCGCGGCGCAGGAAGTCGCCGAAGGCGGCGCGCATGGATTGATACGTCGCGGCCCGAGCGGGGTAGAGCTCCTGGGCCCAGTACAGCATCTCGACGAAGGCCGTCGCCAGGTTGTCGTTCAGCGTCGGGTCATCCCAGTACTCGGTGGTGTACGCGTTCGCGTGACACTGGGCCAGACCGCACGAGGTCCCGATGGACGGAGGGTAGCTGGCCACCAGCGCGGGCCGGGCGGCGACGGGGGCGGAGAACCCCTGCGGGAAGCCGCCGTGCGTGGGGTACTGCGAGGTCTCCATCCGCGCGCGGGCGTACGCCGAGGCGCTGGAGATGTCCGCGTTCGCGAACCCGAGGAGCTGGTCCACGCGCATCATCGCGATGAGCGCGTTCTGGGTGACCTGGTCATCGTAGGCGGTGGTGGTGCAGCCGCCGCAGCCACAGCTGGCGGTGGTGTTGAGGTAACAGGCCCGCAGCGTCGGCGTCGGCTTGAAGTCCGCATAGAGGCGCCAGCCTCCCGACTTCACCTGTCCGTGGCGCAGCGCCATCGCCGTGTCCAGGGCGTAGGTCTTGAGCGCGGGCGTGGCGGGGTCGGCGAGCGCCGCCTCGACGAAGGCGATGGCGACGTCCGACGTGCCCGGGGACTGAATCATGATCTGCTCTTCGTCGAGCTGGATGTCCCCCCAGCGCTCGCTCAGGTTGCTGGCGTTGTGGTGCCACGCGTAGCCGCCTCGCCGCGCGACGTTGTCGTGGAAGTACTTCGCCGCGTTCCGCATGCGCCCGAGCGCCTTCGAGCGCAGCGGCGTCACGGCCGCCTGGGCCGCCTCACCCGTCTGGGCTTCACCGTCCGGCGGTCCCTCCGTCGGAGCGCAGGCGAACATCGAGAGGAGCGGCAGGAGCAGGAGTTTTGTGGAGGGGGGCATGCGGAGAGTTCTCGAAGAACGTCGGAGAAGAGACAGGATTCAACTCGTCATGGCTCAATCCCTCCTTCGATTCAACGGCGCGGCGCTCTTTGCTTCATGTCGCCATGACGACAACGTCGGCGGATGACTACCGGCGACCTGAACCAGGGTTCGTCATCGGCGATCCCTTTACGGACCCGATGGGAGTAGCGGGACCAATCTACGGAAGGAGTCCTCTCGGTGGATGTCGAGCGTTCGCACTTCCGAGAGAACCTCCTCCATGAAAAGCCGTAGG
>NZ_JAJVKW010000024.1 GCF_024198255.1 Myxococcus guangdongensis | reverse complement strand
CGAGGCAGGAACGCCAGCGTCGTGGCCTCCACGCGCATCAAGTAGCGCCACTCGCGCACGAGCGGCTCCGAGGCCCATCCCGTCGAGGACAGCAACAGCAGCAACGCGGCCAGTCCGCTTCGCTTCCCGTGCATCATCGCCTCCCCAGTGCCCCCGGACCGAGGCACAGACGAGAGGCACACCGAAGCGTGGCTCGTGTCCGCCGGGGGCTGAGTGCTCGACGATGCACCCCATGCCTGACAGTCAGTCGTCCGCGCTCGCCCGCAGCGAGCCACCGGAGACCGGGCCCTGGCGGACACCCAGGGCGTGCGGAGGATATCGCCCCCTCGCCTCCGAGGGCAGCGTCCCTTCACGAACGACGGGCTCGCCACTAACACGGTGTCGGATGGATGGGGCCCTTCGCTAGACTCCGGTCTACCGCGTGAGGGAAGGGGGAATGGTCATGCCGGACGAGAGTCCGAAGGACGGCGCCGCCGACTCGAGGCTCTTCGCCTCCGTCGTCGAGGCACGCTCGCGAAGCACCACCGACACCACGCGCACCTTCTGGGTGGCCCCCCTCGTGGTGGCCCTCCACGTCCTCCTCCTCATCGGCCTCGACGGCATCTGGCACGGCTCCACGCGCGCCCCCAAGCTCGAGGCGAAGGACGACGACGCCCTCGTCCTGCGCCTCCTCGCCGCGCCACCTCCGCCCCCGCCGGCCCCCGCCGCCGCCATGCCCACCGCGCCGCGCCTCGCCACCGCCCGGCGCGCCCGCCCCTTCCCCAAGCCCACCCTCTCCCGACTCCAACCCCCACGGCCCGAGACACCGGCTGCCATCGACCCGCCCGTGGCCCAGCCCCAGGTCCCCGCGCTCGACACCGCCGCCGCCACGCCCGGCGGTGTCTCCGGGGGCGTCGCCGGAGGCATCATCGGCGGCATGGTGAACAGCGTGCTCGTCGCGAGCAGCGCGGGCCTGCTGCCCGTCGCCCCTCCTCCGCCCACCGCCGAGCAGCGCGCCGCCTGGGAGGAGGAATACTTCGAGGTGATGTTCCGCGACCGCTTCGAGAACGTGCGCTACCCGCACCAGGCGGCCATGGCCGGCATCGAGGGCCGCTTCGCGCTCCGCATCACCGTCGGCACCCGAGGCCAGCTCCTCGCGCTCGCCATCGTCGGCCGCTGCCCCCACTACGTCCTCTGCGACGCCGCGATGGCCGCCGTGCGCGAGGCGGCCCCCTTCCCTCCGCCTCCGTCCGCGCTCGGCCCGCGCGTCACCGTGGAGCTGCCCTTCAACTACCACCTGCGCTGACCGTCTCCGGCGCCAACGCGCTCAGCGCCCGACACGCACGCCATCGCGCCAGGCTCCACTCCGGCCAGGACACGTCCGCGCACGCCTGGGCCCTGAACTCGTCGTTCAGCTGCTTCGTCGACGGCAGCCCCCGCGCCAGCTCCGGCACCGCGTCCAGCGACAGCTCGTACAGGTACCCCACGTCCACCACGCCATCCGCGCGCGCAACCCGCTCGCCCTCGCCCGACAGCCGCCCTGAGTCCTCCGCCAGCTCCCGCGCCAGGTTGTGCCGCACGATGAGCGCATCCGGGTTGATGACATTCACCGTCACCACCGCCCCCAGCGCCGCGGCGAAGGCCCCCACCGCGAATCGCTCCGGCCGCCACCACAGCGTCACGCCGCGCCACGCCAGCACCCCGCCCAGGAACACCATGAACACGTGCGTGAACACCCGCAGCCGCGTGTAGCCGAAGGCATCCTCGTACATCCCCAGCCGCTTCATCGCCGAGGCGAGGATGGCCACCGTCAACACCGTCATCACGCTCGCCGCCACCTGGAAGGCCACCTTCGCCTTCGCCGTCTCGCGCACCGTCCACCGCGCCAGCGCCATGATGAGGCACAGGGTCAGCATCGACACGAGCAGCAGCTCGAAGAAGCCCCGGCGCGCGTACTCCGCATACGAGTACCCCGGCGCGGGCGAGGCCGCGTCACCGACGAAGAGGTACGCCACCTGGAAGCGCACGAACACCAGGAACAACACATCCACCGCGACCAGCAGCGTCAGCGCCTCGGTGAGCCCCAGCCACGCCCGCCCCTCGCCCACCTCCTCCTCACCCATCTCCCGCCGCGTCCGACGCCGCAGCGCGTGCCCCACCAGCGCCGCCGTGGCGCTCGCCGAGAACAGCACGCCCAACACCCGCCCCACCCCCTCCTCCAACACCGTCCCCACATCCAGCGCCAACACCCGCTCCAGCGCGGAGGCGAACGCCGCGTCCGCCGACCAGAGCAGCATCAGGAACAACCCCACCACCGGCAACGTCAGCACCAGCCCGCGCAGCAGTGGGAAGAGCCCGGGCAGCCTCGACGCGACCCCGCGCAGGTCCACCGCCTCGCGCACCATCGCGGGCGGCTGCACCAGGCTCCGGAACACCGTGGACACCACCACGCCGGGGTAGTCCCCCAACGCCAGCCGCTCCACGCGCCCGGTGGCCCAGAAGTGCGCCACCAGCGCGAACAGCGCCCCCACCGTCAGCAGGTTCAACAACTGAAGCCACGGGCTGTCGCGCACCGCCATGAAGCCCGCGACCACCACCAGCGGCGTCAACAGCCACGTGTTGGGCGCGGCGCGCTGCCAGCCCTCGCGGCCACCCACCCAGAGCAGCGCGCCCACCAGCGCCAGCACCATCAGCGGGAACGACACGCCCCAGTGCTCCCGCCCCAGGAGCACCTCCGCGAGCACGCCCACCCCCAGCGCCACCCCCAGCGTGCGCCGGGGCGCGAAGGGCTTCACGCGAGGCCGGGCGACGGGCTGCGCCGGAGCGGCGCTCGCCGGAGTCGAGGGAACAGCAGGCAAGGACGATGACATGACGGCACACCCCGTACGGACGTCGGCTGAAGACGTCCGCAGGATGCGCCCTGCCCACGCACAGGGGGCTTCGGAGCGGGCGAGCGGTCGCCCGCGCCACCTGGCCGGCCTACGTCCCCGGCTGACCGGCCTTCATCCACCCCTCGCGCTCCAGCAGCCCCGCCACGCGGGCGGCCACCTCGTCGCGGATGCGGTGCACCAGCACCTCCGACTTGCCCTGCGGGTCATCCAGCGGCCAGTCCTCGCGCTGCAGCCCCGGCACGTTCGGACAGACCTCGCCACAGCCCAGCGTGATGAGCCAATGGGCGCCCTTCGCCAGCTCGTTCGTGAGCTGCTGCGGCCGGGCCGCCGACAGGTCCAGGCCCGCGTCGGCCATGGCCTCGAGCACCTCCGGGTGCAAACGCTCACCGGGCTGCGTCCCCGCGGAGATGGCCCGTGCCTTGTCCGGGTCCGCCAGCACGTTGAAGAACGCCGCCGCCATCTGCGAGCGACCCGCGTTCCGCACACAGGCGAAGATGACCTTGTTCATCGCTACGACTCCTCCTGGTCCCTGGCAGCGCCGCGCCCCTCCCCCGCGCGACGCTTGTCATAAGGGCATCCCCTCATGGGCGGCCCCGCGCGGAAACTGACACATCCCGTGAAGGGATGCTCGCAAAGAGAGCGAAAAGGCCCTTGTCTGTCTGTATGGGTTGGTAAGGCCACAGCAGACAGCCCGGGGGTGTCTGGCCTGCCCCATTGGTCAACGCTTGTCTGCGGGATGGCAGGCCGCCCGCACGCGAGGATGCATAGGTTCAGGCGACGACCATGCACTCGATTCCCACATGGCTCTGGGGCGTCTTCTGGGCGGCGGTGTTGACACTGCTCGTGGTGGACCTGCTCGGACACCGAGGCCACCACGGCGAGTCCCGCCGGGCGGCCTGGATGTGGACGGGGGTGTGGGTGGCCGCGGGTCTGGCCTTCGGAGGGCTGGTGTGGGCGGTGCTCGGCGCCGACGCGGGCCAGGAATACCTGGCGGCGTGGCTCATCGAGAAGAGCCTCAGCCTGGACAACGCCTTCGTCTTCCTCGTCATCTTCCAGAGCCTGTCGGTCCCGGTGCGCGCGCAGCACCAGGTGCTGTTCCTGGGCATCTTCGGCGCGCTCGTCTTCCGCGCGCTCTTCATCTTCGTGGGGGCGGCCGCGCTGGAGCGCTGGACCTGGGTGTCCTACGTCTTCGGCGCCATCCTGCTGGTCACCGCCTGGCGCGTGCTGCGCGAGGACCCCGCGAAGCAGCAGGACAACCGGGCCGTGAGCTGGTTGTCGCGTCACCTGCCAGTGACACAGCACCTGCACGACAAGAAGTTCATCGTCCGGCGCGAGGACGGCCGCCGCGTGGCCACGCCGCTCCTGTTGGCGCTGCTGGGTCTGGAGCTGACGGACATCCTCTTCGCGGTGGACTCGGTGCCGGCGGCCTTCTCCGTGACGAAGGACACCTTCGTCCTCTACAGCTCCAACGCCTTCGCGATTCTCGGCTTGAGGGCGCTGTACCTGGTGCTGGCCGGCACGCTGGGCAAGCTGCGCTACCTGCACTACGGACTGTCGGGCGTGCTCGCGTTCGCGGGGCTGAAGATGGTGGTGACGCCCTGGTTCCACGTGCCGCCGCTGCCGTCGGTGCTCGTCATCGTCGCGATGGTGGGCACCGCCGTGGTGGCGAGCCTCATCGCCCGCCGTCGCGAGGGCCCGGCCGCCTCCCGCGAGGAGGGGCCGGAGCCGGATGCGACGCTGAGGCGTTAGTCCTCGACGCCGGCGCCCGCGCCGGACAGGTCGTCCGTGGCGTCGCCGAGCACGAAGCCGTCGAAGGCCGCGTTGGCCATGACCTTCACGCGCTCCTCGTGCTTCTTGATGAGCGCCATGTTCGCCGCGGCGGCCTTCTTGGACGCCTCGGAGAGCGCCTCGCCGGTGCCGTTGGCGGTGTCCGACAGCGCCTCGATCTGCTCCTCCAGGCCCGTGCGCGCCTCCTCGAGCTGCGCGCGCGCGTCTGCGGACAGCGAGCCGTCCTCCAGCTTCTTGTCCAGCTCCGCGACCTGCTTCTCCATGGCCTCCACGGCCTTGACGCTCATCTGCTGCACCGCCGCCGAGCTCTCCGCCACCATGGACGCGTAGACGGTGGTGGTGATGGTCTGGAACTCGTTGGGCGACATGCCGTGCTTCTTCAGGCCCTCGATGTACGCGGCGCGCACGTCCGCCATCATCCCGCCCAGGAGGTTCACGGCCTCCATCGCGGAGTCGAACGAGGGCTTCGCGTCTTCACCCGAGCCGTGCTTCTCCTGGAAGGCCTTGGACTTGTCCTCGTAGGTCTTGAACACGGGCAGCGAGGACTCGCGCACGGAGAGGTACGTGGTCAGCCGGTCTTCCTTCAGCTCCAGCACCTGACCCTCGGCGGGCACCTGGAAGGGGTGGGCCTTGTTCAGGTCCACCAGCTCCTGCTGCTGCGTCTGGATCTTCTGGACGGCCGCCATGCCGTCACTCGCCTTGTTGGCGATCCACAGCCCGCCCACCACCATGAACCCGACGATGCCGAGGATGATGACGCCACAGCCGATTCCCACACCGATGAGGACCTTCTTCATTCACCCCTCCGAGAAACACGAGTCATGCCCCCCGTGCTACCCGGGTGCGCCCCCAGGAGCAAGTGCGCCATGCCTGCTCGGCAGGTCCGGAATACCCCGTGGAATCGTCCGGGGCAGGCGAGGCGTCAGGGCCACGCGGCCACCTGCGGCGAGGCCGGGAGCGCGCGTGGCAGGCGCACCATGAAGAGCGTGCCGTCGCGCGCGTTGGAGCGCACGCGCAGCCGCCCTCCGTGGGCATCGACGATGTGCTTCACGATGAAGAGGCCCAGGCCCAGGCCGCCGCGCCCGTCGCGTGACTCGGGGCGCTCGGCGCGCTTCATGGGTTCGAACAGGCGCGACAAGAGCTCGGTGGGAATCGCGTCGCCCATGTTGTGCACGCTGAGCACCACGGAGTCCCGCGTGCCATGGGTGCGCACCAGCACCGGGCAGTGGCTGGGGCTGTAGCTGATGGCGTTGTTCACCAGGTTGGTGATGACCTGGGCCAGCCGGTCCGCGTCCCACAGGCCCGCGCCGCTGCCGCCGTACTCGAGCTCCAGCGTGCGCTCGGGGTGCGCGAGCCGCACCTCGTCCAGCACCTGCCGCGTCAGCTCGTGCAGGTCCAGGGGGCGCGGCTGCATGGGGATGCCCCCGCCGAGCCGGGCCTGGGTGAAGTCCAGCACGTCGCGCAGCATGCGCGTGGCGCGCTCGGCGCTGGAGAGGATGCGGTCGATGATTTTCCGCTGACGCTCGTCCAGGTTCTCGCGCCGCAACAGCGTGGTGGACGCCATGGTGATGGCGGACAGGGGGTTGCGCAAATCGTGGCCGACGATGCCGATGAGCAGCTGCTCGAACTCGGCGCGGCGCCGGGCCTCCTCCTCCGTGGCGCGGCGCTCGGTGACGTCCTGCATGGCGCCCACCATGCGCAGGGGCCAGCCGGCCGCGTCGCGCACCACCTGGCCCCGGTCCTCGATGACGGCCCAGGTGCCGTCGCCCCGGCGGAACCGGTACTCGTCGCGCCAGTGCTCCTGGCCCTGGTCCATGAGGGCCTGCATGTCCCGGGTGACGCGCTCCCGGTCGTCGGGGTGGATGCTGAGGGTCCACCAGTCGATGTCCATCGGCGCGTCGTGGGGCGACACGCGGAACTGGTGCAGGGCCAGCTCGCTCCATTCGATGCGGCCGGTGGCCAGGTTCCAGTCGTAGATGACGTCGCTGGTGGCGCGCGTGGCCAGCCGGTAGCGCATCTCCGACTGACGCAGCACCTCCTCGGCGCGGCGGCGCTCGGTGATGTCCAGGGACACGCCCGACACGCTCCGCACCCGCCCGTCCGGCCCCAGGTCCGGCGAGACGTAGGCCATGAACCACGCACCACCGACCTCCATCTCCAGGGAGAACCTCTCGCCCCCCTGCGCGCGGCGCGCGGCGTCCAGCAGCTCCGGCCGGCCCGCGTACACCTCCGAGGTGTTGCGCCCCACCATGGTGCCCGGCTCCACGCCCATGGCCTTCAGGCCCTGTCCCTCGAAGAGGGTGATGTTGCCCACGGGGTCCGTGGCCCACAGCACGACGGGCAGCTCGGTGATGACCCGGCGCAGTCGCTCCCGGGCCTCGTCGCGCTCCTTCTGCGCCAGCCGCGCCTCGGTGACGTCCGTGGAGATGCCGCACACCGCATGCGCCTGTCCGCCCATGCCGGGCAGGGCGAACTTGAGCGACTGATAGGTGTGCCAGCCGTCGGGGCGACGGACACGCTCATCGGACTCCAGGGGACGCCCCGTCTCGAGGACGCGCCGGTCCGTGGCGGTGAACACGTCCGCCACCTCGCGGGAGAACAGCTCGTAATCGGTGCGCCCCACGGCTTCTTCCCTGCGCACGGCGCCGTGGAGCTCGAAGGCGCGGTTGACGAAGAGGTAACGCCCCGAGGCGTCCTTCGCGTAGATGGCGGCGGGCGCGTGGTCGAGGATGTCGTGCAGCTTCGTCTCCGTCTCGCGCAGCGTCCGCTCCCGTTCGTTGGAGTGGCGCTGGACCGCGTCCGCGATGCACACGTCGATGACCCGGTTGAGCGCGCGCATCCCCTCGAAGTCCGGGGTCCACCCCGCGTCCTCCAGCACCTCCACGAGCACGTCCCGCAGCAGGCCGTACTCCCGCACCACCGCGGCGATGTCCGCGCCTTCCCGGGCGTGCTCCGCGCCGCGCCCCTCCAGCGACGGGGGGCCGCTCCACTCGGGCGAGACGCTGAGCAGGCGCAGCAGCTCCACCACCGAGTCCACCCATGCTCGCGAGCCCGTCGTCTGCTCCCGCCGTCGCGGCGGCGCTTCGTCCCCCGCCACCCCCGCGCGTGTCTCCCAGCGCCGGGCGATGTCCTCCCGGCGCGAGGACAGGAGGTCCAGCAGGAGACGGGTGGGCATGGGACAGGGGTTCATGGGCACGCCCTCCTCCCCCGTCCCGAGCGCGGCCAGGACCGACGCGTCCCAGCCACGGAGCGCCTGTCCCGCCGGGTGCGCGCTCGTGCTGGCCCGCCCTTCGCCGGTCGCTCGCGGGAGCGGACCGTGTTGGATGATTCGCGCGGAGGCATGGCCGTCAACAATGGGATATTGCGCCCGAGGCTTCCGGGCCCCTCGCCCTCTCGGGCCGCCTGGGCGCAGCCCCGCTCGGGAGGCGGGCACCAGGGCGCCTCGTGTGCCGTCCGGCGTGAGGTCGTGATTCATGCGCAGGGCACCGGCGAGCAGGCGCCCCACAACCCCCGTCGGGCGCGCCGGGCCTGGGACTCCAGGGCCTCGAGCTCCTCGCGACGGGAGTCCCCCGCGGGCGGGACATGGAGCACACAGGCGAGGCCCCGCTCCACGAGCAGCGCGCTCACGTCGCGGTCGTCGACGAAGACGTAGGCGAGCCGGCGACCGAAGTGGTCCTCACACGCCTCCGCGTCGACGAGTGTCACGCGGCGACCCTCGACGAGGCTCCGGTTGAACGCGTGCGCCTCGCGGCCGAAACACGCGTGCTTGCCCGCCGTGCTCTCCGGGGTGTCCACGAGCAGATAACGGACACGCACGCCGCCCTCGAGGACGAGGGTGTCGCCGTCGATGACCTCCGTCACGAGTCCTGTCGAGGGTCCACACGTGCCACCCGGGTCCGCACCGCACCCGAGGACTCCCGCGATGAGCCATGCCGCGAGGAGGGCGAACCGCCGTGTCGATGGGATGGGGTTCATCGCGGGCATGCGCGGTTCTCCAATCCCGGTGTGCCCCGGTCTCCCAGGCCATAACGCGCGCTCGAAGGCGCGGCGCAGAAGCTCCCTGGCAGGTCATTGCGCTGGGCATCACTGCTCGAGGGGTCCACCTGCCAGGACACGCCCGGCGTCGCGGCGTTCGACCAGGTGATGGCCTCCAGCACCCGACCGTCCTTCATCAACCGGAGCGAGCGGGCTCCCGCGGTGTTGGCGAGGTTGAAGGAGAAGGTGGCGAGCACCGCCGGCAAGCCCCCGTTGAGCGCCGGGTCCAGGCTGCGCGCGAGCACCGCGCGGGTGCCTGTCCTGAGCGACAAGCAGAGCGCGGCTTCGAGCGTCGTGCTCGCTCCGCTCTCGTTCATCAGGGTGATTCCGTTGAGGTCCACCTCGCGCGTCGCGAGGACCTCGACCCACTCTCCCACGCCGTCGGCGACCACGGTCGGGTCCGCCATGAACTCCGTGAGGACGATGGAGCCGACCTCCGGTACGCGGACCGCGCGAGCGCGTCCCGTGATTCGGTCGACACAGGTGGAGCCTGGGGGACCGGCATCGGGAGACCCGGCATCCGGAGGACCGGCATCCCGGGGCCCTGCGTCCGAGCTCGAACCGGCATCGCGTCCGGCATCCGGTGCGCCACCATCGGAAGTCCCCGCGTCACGCCCCGCGTCGGCGGACCCGCCATCCTGTGCGCCGGCATCTGTGTTGCCCTCGGTGCAGCGGGTGTTCGCCCGTCCCGGACTCCCCAGGTTGCCACGCTCTCCATAGCGCTCCCGTGCCGGACACCAGGACGACAGTGAATCGTTGTCGAACGCGTTCGCCCGTTCCACCGACACCTGGGTCGCCACGCCTTCCCTCGCGGGTCCGTACTCGACCGCATCCACGACCACGTCTCCCGCTCGCACGCGCACGACGCCACCTGCGTTGCGGAGGTCCACACCGAACGTGGCCAGGGGCGTGGGCAACCCTCCGTTCAGGACCGCATCCGCGCGTCGGGCCAGCAGCGCATACCCTCCCGCCGGGAGCGACAGGCATTGTGTCCCCTGCAGCCGTGTCCCCGAAGTGTCCGAGCCCACCGTCAATCCATTCAGGTCCACCGGAGCCAGGGCGAGGACCTCCACCCACTCGGCCGAGGTGTCATCGCCGATGGGGTTCACCATCAACTCGGTGATGACCAATTCCCCCACGCGAGGCCACCGCACCGGACGCGCCGCCAGCCCCTCCAACGGGGAACATTGCTCCACGCCGCCATCGCGCCCGGAGGCCCCTTCCGTCAGCGCACACGGCGCGTTCGCCGCACCTGGGCTCCCCTGGAATGCACCACCCACGGTGGGGCCCTCGGAGTCACACCAGCGCGTCGTGTCGTCGTTGCCAGCGGAGTCCGGCACCAGTCGCCCGTCGTACACACGCGCGACACCACTCTTCGCGGGCGCAGTCAGCGGGACTTCATCAATCACCCGGGAACCGCATCGCAGCCCCAACCGTCCCGACGTGTTCCCCAGCGCGCCCAGCGAATCGCCGTAGGACAGGTCCACGTGCGCGGGCACGGTCCCCTCGCGAACGTCGCCCAGCACCAGATAATCACCGGGTGCCATCGACAGTGGCTCGTCGAACAGGAAGGTCTTCTCCTGCGAGCCATCCGAGCGTGAGGCATGGAGCGTCAGTCCCTCCAGACTCACGGGCACCGGGAGCGGGTTGTGCAGCTCCACGTACTCGCGCCCCGTGTCGGTTCCGTCGGGGTCGTTCAAGTACTCGGTGATGACGACGTCCCCCGGCAACAGGTCCGCGCAGGCATCCTCCGCCCACTCCTCCGCCGGCGCCCCACAGCCACTCAACCCCACCACGCACAACCACCATCCCCAACGCCTCACGTCACCCCTCCTCCTCACCGACTCCAAGTCCCCACCACGCCTCGGGAGCGCATCTCCACATCCAGGTGGACCCCGTGTCGCAGTGCGTTCCGCCGGCTGCGCCAAACGCATCGCAGCCCACGCATCGTCGACCCACGAAGGCACTCCAGCGCACGTCCCTTCAGAACCGCGTCTCCACATCCAGTTGGAACAGGTGGCGCGGCTCATCCGGCGGCATGCGCGCGGTCCGCGCGTCCTTCAGGTCCACGACCCACGCGTAGCGACCTCGCATCGTCGTCCCCTCCAGGACGCTCCAGCGCAGGTCCACCGTCGTGCGCACCTCCTGTCGAAGCCGCGTGCGCTCGGCCATGTCCTCGTCCCTCCACTGGACGCGTCCTCCCACCCTCCAGGACTCCGCCGGCCGAAGCTTCACCTCGACGAGCGCCCGCCCATCCCATCGCGCTGCCGAGGTCCCCGTCTCCACCACGCGCGCCTGGCCATACTCCGCGGCCACCTCGACCCGCTCCGACAACACCGAGCGCACCCGCGCCGTGGCCCCCTGTCGCCCTCCGCTCGAACACGCCGCCACCTCATCCGGCTCGGCGTCCTCATCCCGCTCCACCCGTGCACACAGCGTGGACCGTCCCGCTCCGGACAAGCGCGCATCGAGCCGAAGCGAAGGCTGCAACCCCGTCCAGGCCAGCACATCCATCCGAGCCGAGGCCCGCAGACGCGTCAGCCCCGCGGTCCCCTCCACCACGCCATCCGAGGGCCACGTCCAGCCATCCACCTGTCCGCGAAACCGCCACGCTCCCGCGTCGCGATGCAGGTAGCGCAATCGCACGCCCAGCTCGTTGCGAACCCGCTGTCCCTCCAACACATCCGGCCCCGAGGTTGCGCCACTGTAGGGATTCACGAAGCCACGTCCGTAGTAGCGCAGCGATACCTCCAGCTCACGCCCCACTCCCGAGACCACCGTGCGCTGAAGCGCCGCCCAACCCCCGCCCTCTCCAGGCACGGAGTCGAAGCTGCGCGACAGCTCCAGGAAGACATCCACCGGCCCCGTCCCCCACGCCGCATCCACCCCCACCGCACCGAAGCCACCGCCCGCCGGGTAGCGAGCACCCGGCTGGAAGTCGAGCACCGCCCCCTCCACCGCGAACCCAGGCCGCGCACCCCAACCCGTCAGCCCGATGCGTGCCCGCGGCGAGACAGCGAGCGTCGCGTTCCCACCTCCAGCCCACTCACGAAACATCCCCGGCAACACGCTCGCCCGGAGCTGCGCCCTTCGCGCACCCGCCACCGGCACCAGCACCTCCGGCGCCGAGCACGCCCCCGACGAGGAACACCTGCCCCGGTCCAACACCTCCGAGCGCCGCAGCGAGCGCCCCTGATACGAACCGAAGCCCGTGAGCGTCAGCGCCAAGCCATCCCCCACCCCCCCACGCACACTCCCCGCGACGCCTCGAAAGGGCTCGTCCCATCGGAAGTCCGGCGTGATGTCCGCGTCACGCGCGTCCTCGTCACACGCCGAGGACGTCAGCAGACACTCCCGCTCGGGCGCTCCAGGAGGACTCACGCCATCCTCTGGAAGAAATCCCTCCGGCGAGGGCAGCGCCGTGGTGTCCAGCGTGAGCCGCTGACCAAATCCCAGCCGATACGTGCCCACCAACACCGAGGCCCGCGTCCCCGTCCACCGCGCATGGAACTTGGGCAGCAACACCGCCGAGCCCGGCGCCTCCACCACCAGCGCCCGACTCCGCGCTTCCCGCCGAGGCGTCCCCACCCTGCGACGCGCCCACACCGCGAGCACTCCGACGCGCAGTCCCCCGACTCCTCCCGCCCTCACCTGCAACGCCACCGGAGGCCCTCGCGAATCCGACAGCGCGAACGCCGTCAGCAACCTCGCGTCCCCCGTCACGCGCCCCGAGTCCTCCTCCACCAGGAATGGCGCGAGCCGACGCGCCTCCGCGGCCGTCAGGAACGTCGACGCGTCACCGGAGTCGCGCGCACGCAACCACGCATCCACCTCCGCGTACGTGAGGCCCGGAAGCGCATGGAGCGTGTCTCGCGTCGCCCGCTCCGGCTCGACGCCCGCCCGGCGCAGCGCCACCAGCGCCGCCCAGCTCTCGGCGGAGAGCGTCCCCTCCTCCATGAGCCCGAACAGCTCCAGCTCACCGTCGACGTCGGGCTCCACCTCGTACGGGGCCGCCCAGGCCGATGACATCCCCCACAGCAGCCACCAACACCCCCACCACCCCAGGAACCGATGCACGCGGCGCCGGCTCTGCACGCCGGAGACCACGCTTCCCTACAGTGGCGCTCCACGCCTCCCGCATCCGGAGCCGGGATTGAGCGTCCAGCCTCCGGACACGTGCGCGGCCTCAGGCGAGGACCGGATGCCTCGAGTCGACCAGCAGCAGCTCCTCCATCACGGACCGGGCCGCCACCGCGCGGGCCAGCGCCGCCGCATAGGTCAGCCGCGCCTCGTCACTGCCATCCAGCGCCGCCCTCGCGCGCTCCAGGTCGGCCTCGGTCAACATCAGCAACGCGGACAGGTGCAGTCGGTTCAGTTCCAACAAGGGGGACTCCGGAGGGGGGCGGCCGCTGCCTCCCCAGTATGACAGGAAGCCCCGACGACCCCAGGCCCCCCCGGGGAGTGCACTCCCGGGACCAGGCGGCCTGTCAGGCGGAAGACCCCTCGGGTGTACGCCCCAGAACCACCGGCGGCGCGGAAGCAGGGCGACGGGGGCCCGTCCATGTATGCTGTCCGCCGCATCCACATGGGCCACGTCCACATCGTCCGAGACCTTCCCTCCCCCCAGGAGGGCTTCTCCCGCACCGTGCGCATCTACACGCCGGATGCGTACGACGCGATGCCCTGGCATCGCTTCCCCGTGCTGTACATGCACGACGGGCAGAACGTCTTCGCCCATCCGGAGTCCGCCCTCTTCGACACCTGGTGCGCCAACCTCGCGCTCGAAGAGGCGGTGGACTCGGGCCACCTGGAGCCGTGGATCATCGTCGCGGTGGACTCGGGCCAGGGGCGGCTCCAGGAGTACTCGCCCTGGGACGACACCACCGGCCGGGTGAAGGCGCGCGGCGAGTCCTACGCCCGCTTCCTCGTCGAACACTTGAAGCCCCTGGTCGACCAGAACTACCGCACCCGCGAGGGCGCCGAGTGGACGGGCGCCATGGGCTCGTCGCTCGGCGGGCTGATGTCGCTCTACCTGGGCTCGCGCTACCCGAACATCTTCGGCCGCATCGGCGCGCTGTCGCCCACCGTCATGTGGAGCAACAGCCGGCTGTTCTCCGAGTGGGGCACCCACCCGCGCCGCTGGACGCGCATCTACCTGGACGCGGGCGAGCAGGAGTTCATCCACGCCGACGGCGTCCCGCTCGACTACGGCCGCGGCACACGCGCCTTCTACGAGCACCTCAAGACGCTGGGCTACGCGGACCACGAGGTGTCGCTGGTGCTGGAGCCGGGCGGTGAACACCACGAGCGGGACTGGCAGCGCCGGCTGCCCCTGGCGATGCGCTGGCTGCTGGCGTGAAGCAAGGCACCTTCGTCCCCCTCGAGCAGCGCATCGTCTACTCCCAGGTCGTGGAGGGCCTGCTGCAGCACGGGCTCTCCGGCCGCATCTCCCCCCGGCTCCAGAAGCGGCTCAAGCAGGCCGGCGTCGACGTCGAGAAGCCGCTGCTGCCCACCTACCCGGTGGTGATGTGGAGCCACTGCCTGCGCATCATCGTGGAGGAGACCTGGCCCGGCCTCACCCTGGAGGAGGGCTTCCGCCAGCTCGCCGCCGCGCACGTGGAGGGCTACGGGCGCACGTTCATCGGCCGCGCGGTGTTCGGCGTCATGCGGCTGCTCGGCGCCCGGCGGCTGGTGCTGCGGCTGCCCCAGACGCTGCGCGCCACGGACAACTACACCGAGGTGCAGCTGGTGGAGAGGAGCCCCACCGCGTTCGAGATGCGGATGAACTCCGTGCTGGACTGCCCCGGCTACTCGGAGTCCCTCTTCGAGAACATGCTGCGCGTGGGCGGCGCCGAGTCCCCCAAGGTGACGACGCTGTCCGTGGAGGAGGGCCACACCACGTACCTGCTCACCTGGAAGGAGCGCTGAGGCCAGGTCACTTCTTCGTCGCCTGGATGAAGCGCACCGCGTCCTGCATCGCGTCCAGGTCCGTGTGCCGGGACAGGTACATCTCCTCGCCCAGGAGGCTGTGGTAGATGGGCGGCAGCTCGCGGTGCAGCAGGAGGGCGGGCCCCAGCCGCTTCACCACCTCGTCGTGCGAGTGCAGGTAGCGCCGCCCGTGGCGCCGCGCGCTGTGACAGACGTGGTAGCGCGGCGTGTAGCGGAAGTCCGCCACCGGGTCCCCCGTCATCACCCGCGCCCAGAGCCGGTACACGTCGATGTCGCACGTGTAGTTCATCATGTCCGGGATGAAGCCGCCGGGCGGCCGCAGGTTGGCCTCCAGCACCACGAAGCGGCCGTCGGGCAGCCGGAAGAACTCCAGGTGGAACCAGCGCTCGCGCAGCCCGAAGGCGGCCACCACCTGACGGCCGAGCACGTCCAGCGCGGGGGGAATCTCCAGGTGGCTCCAGAAGGAGATGTCGCGCCGCTCCACCACCGTCTCCATGCCGCCGTCGCTGTACTCGTGGCTGAGCGTGAAGACGATGACGCCGTGGCGGTCGACGATGCCGTCGTAGGTGACGATGGTGCCGCGCACGAAGGGCTGCGCGACGTAGGTCGTGGGCAGCGGGTGGGCCAGGGCCGCGTCCACGTCCGCGTCGCTCGCCACCTTGAAGGTGTTGGCGGCGCCCACGCCCACGTCGGGCTTGAGCACCAGCGGGTAGCCCACGCGCGTGGCGAACTCCTTCACCTGCCCAGCGTCGCGCACGCGGATGAGGTCCGGATGGGGCACGCCCGCCTGCTGGAACACCTGCGCCATGCCCGACTTCGAGCGCATCCGGTGGATGTCCGCGGGGTGGAGGCCGGGGACGTGGAAGTCCTCGCGCAGCCGCGCCTCCACCTCCAGCCAGGACTCGTTGAGCGAGTCGATGCGCTCCAGCCGCCCGTGCCGCCAGGTGAGGTAGCCCGCCGCCCGGGTGAGCGTGTCCTCGTCGTGCAGGCTGGGGACGAAGTAGTACTCGCGCAGCGCGTCGCGCAGCTCCTGGCGCAAGGACTCGTAGGGCGCGTCACCGATGCCCAGCACCGTCACGCCCCGCTCGCGCAGCGCGGTGACGAAGTGGAAGAAGTGGGACGGGAAGTGCGGAGAGATGAAGACGAAGTTCATGGCTCCTCGGGGCGACAGTCCCGGCTCTCCATGAACCATAGCGCGACGGGCGCCTTCTCCCAGTTCCTTGTCGACGCCCCCGAGGCCCGGCGACGGTAGGAATTACCGCCGCCGGGCCGGCCTCGAGGCGAGGACAGGCCCCTCGCGGAGTCTCAGCGCAGGTGCGTGAAGACGCGCGGCGAGGTGGGCCACAGCACGTCCGGCGAGGGCAACAGGCACGCCACGCGCATCCCGCCGGACCAGGGCACCCACCCCGAGCCGAGCATCAGCCCGGCGGACACGCAGGGACTGCGGAGCATCGCCGAGCACTGGGCGCCCTTCGCCACCATGTCCCGCATGGCCACGCGCAACAGGCGCTTGCGCTCGGCGCGCGGCACCGACTCGTGGAACGCCATCAGGTCCACCAGGGCGATGGTCAGCGCCCCCCGGGCATTCATGGGCAGCAGGTAGTAGTTGACCAGGCCCCGCACCGAGCCATGCCGCTCCAGCACCAGGGTGCGCGGCACGTCGCGGTACTGGAGCTGGTGCGCCAGTCGCTCCGTCGTGTAGCCGTACCCCAGGCTCACCGACTCCATCGACCGGTCGACCAGCCCCATGCAGGCGGGCAAATCACTGGGGTGATAGGGACGGATGCCCTGGGTGTCCACGTCGACGGGGGGCCGTCGCGGCCATCGGCTCGCGAGGGAGAAGAGGGCGCGCTGGGGCGCGGAGGTCGCCCACCGGGCCACGGCCCCCATGTCGAAGACGTGGAGCCACAGCCCCAGGGAGTCGAAGGTCCTCGTGCCCCCCATCTTCTTCCAGAAGCGCTCCCCCGCCGAGCCATCCGCCAGGCACGCCAGCACCAGGGCTGAGCCGCGCTCGCGCTGACGCTCGGACATCTCCTGGGCCAGCTTCTGGCCCACCCCCTCGCCCCGGAACGCCGGGTCGACGCTGAACCAACTGCCATAGGTGCCGTCCACGTCCTGGTCGCCGAGCCGCAGCCGGATGGGCTCCGTGAAGAGGACCCCCGCCAGCTTGCCGCCCTTGTACGCGCCCAGGCGGTACTCGGGCGTGGCGAGCGGGTTGCCGAAGAGCACCCAGTCGAGCAGGCGGGGCTGGAACTCCGTGAGCGGTCCCTGGGCGGCGTAGTACTCGCCCCAGACGCGGTTGACGAAGGCGGACGCGTCCTGGGCGTCGCCCTCGTACGTCCGCACCTCAACCATGGCGATGCTCGCGGACCTCGGGGGCGCTGGCGGCCTGCGCGGGGTGGGGGCCGAACAGGTGCGTGAAGAGCGCGCGCGTGGGGGGCGTGAGCATCTCCCACGCGGGCACGTGGACGCGCTCCTGCGCGACGAGCACCTTCGCGTAGAGCGCCTCGTAGACGCGCTTCACCGTCCCCGGGGCGATGGCGTCCACGTCGAAGGCGGGCACCAGCCCCACCAGCGTGTAGCCGCGGTTCTCGGCGTTGCGCTGCCCCAGCGGCGTCTTCAGCGTGGAGTAGTACAGCACCACCTCCGCGCCGATGTTGCGCCCCACGACCTCCAACGCCGCGGTGCCCAGCGAGCCCAGGCCCAGGCCCCGGCGCGACGGCTCGACGACGCCCATGGCCGCGGAGAGCTGGAGCCCGCGCACGTTGCGCTCCAACGTCAGCAGGCCGATGATGTCCCCGCTCGCCTCCTCACGGCACACGATGGCGTACAGCGGGCGGTCGGGCGACTCGCCGCGCAGGTACACCTCGCGCTCGTAGAAGGACGGGTCCAGGTGGCGGCTCTCCGTGCCCACGCGAATGTCCGGGTACCAGGTGGACAGCAGGCTCGTGAGCCGGGGGATGTCCTCGCGAGCCAGCTGCTCGGCCGTGCACCCCGCCGGCGTATCCAGACCCGACAACAGCTCCTCGAGACTCAACCAACGCATCACGTTCATGCGGCGCCACGATAGGTTCGCACGCCAAGGAGCCAAGGGCCGGGCGCGGTGAAACCCGTGAGGCTGTCGCTGAGACGTCAGCGCGTTTCATCAAGCGTGACGTGCTCCACAGCCAGCGCGTCACCGAGTGGGCACCCCCCGCGTTCGCGCGGATTTGGTCCCAGGGTGGTGTCGCTGGAGCGACGCGAGGATGCCTTTTTGGGGCCCCCTCGTACGGCTGTCCCGGCGCCTGACGAAAAGGAGTGTCTCGCCTGTCCCCCCGGGCAGCCGTCGCCTCGAGGCCCGCGCGGGAGCCGGGGCATGACGACGCAGGGTGGACCGGCGTATGAAATGGGTGTCGGGTTCCCGCGTTGGGAACAGACAGTGAACGTCCGAGCCCCCCTGGTGAGCCATCCATGAATCCTGGCGGACCCGCCACCTCCCCGCGCCCGCCCCAGCACGCGATGACGCCCGCGAAAGCGGCCTCACCGTGGAAGCTGCCGGTGGTGCTCCAGCCGCACCAGAACCTCCTGGCGAACTACCTGCTGGGCTCGCTGCTGGCGGGGCCGGGCTTCCCCATCCTCGCGCTCATCCGGTACTTCAAGTACCACACGCTGCGCTACGAGCTGGACGAGGAGGGCATCACCATGCGGTGGGGCATCCTCTTCCGCCGCGAGGTGTCGCTCACGTACGCGCGCATCCAGGACATCCACCTGTCCAGCCACGTGGTGGAGCGCTGGCTGGGGCTCGCGCGCATCCTCATCCAGACGGCCAGCGGCAGCGCCCAGGCGGAAATCACCATCGAGGGGGTGCAGGACTTCGAGGCGATGAGGGACCTGCTCTACTCGAAGATGCGCGGCGCCCGGGACACGAAGGCGGACGCGCACGGGAAGCCGGCCGCGCTGGTGTCCGGCGAGTCGGAGGCGCTGGCCGCGGCGCTGCGCGAGGTCGCCGCCGAGGTGCGCGCGCTGCGACAGGAGCTGGCCACCCCCGCCGTCACCCCGGAGAAGACGAATGGCTGACGTGCCCCATGCATGGCTGCTGCGCTGGCTGAAGGTGCCCTCCGAGCGCCAGCTCCCCGAGGGCACGGTGCGGGTGTTCAACGCGGCGCCCGCGTACCTGAACTACCGGCGGGCGCTGCTCGCGCTCAAGCAGGTGGGGGTGCTCGCGGGCACGGTGGTGGGCTGGTTGTTCATCAGCCGCTGGGTGCCGATGATTCTCGACTTCCCGTACACGCGGCCGGTCATGTACGCGCTCGAGGCGTTCGTGTGGGTGGGCTACCTGGTGATGTTCCCGGTGAGCTTCTTCGTCATCCGGTTGGACTACGAGCTGCGCTGGTACGCGCTCACGGACCGCAGCCTGCGCGTGCACGAGGGCATCATGGCGCTGCGCGAGAAGACGATGACGTTCGCCAACATCCAGCAGATCTCCATCCAGCAGAACCCGCTCCAGCGGCTGCTCGGCATCGCGGACGTGAAGGTGGAGACGGCGGGCGGCGGCAGCGGCTCGCACGGCGGCGACGCGGACCTGAACCCGGCCGAGCACCTGCACGAGGCGCGCTTCCGGGGCGTGAGCGATCCGGAGGCGATTCGGGACGCCATCCTGGAGCGCGTGCGGATGCACCGTGACACCGGCCTGGGCGAGCCCACGGAGCTGGTCACGCGGCCCCCGGAGTCCGCCTCCGTGGCGGGCACCGGGTCCCCCGTGGCCGCGGCGAAGGAGCTGCTCACGGAGGTGCGCGAGCTCCGGGGCGCGCTCGCCTCGCGCCGCGCGCCGTGAGCAGGGAGTGCCTGGGACGGGGCAGCTCGCGCGGCCCCCGGGCGTGGACATGGAACAGCCCGGTCGACCCACCAGGGGCCGCCGGGCTGTCTTCATCCATGTGACGCCGGGGGGAAAGCGTTACGCGTTCGGGCGGACCATCGTCACGTCGAACTGGCGGCCGACCACGTAGCCATCGCGGGGACCGGGGCGGGTGAGGTTGCCCGTGTTGGGGTCCACGTAGAAGCGGTTGTTCGCGTTGGTGTCCGCGCCGCGGCTCTGGTTGCGCGTCGCCGGGTCGTTGAACGTGTAGTAGGTGCGGCCCTGCGCGTCCGTGCCGCGGCCGGTGATGACCACGAAGTGGTCCGTGATGCCGTCCGCGTTGCCGACGTTGCGGCCCGTCTTGTGGTTGACGCCCACGACCACCGGCTTGCCCGCGGCCAGCTGCTGGTCGATGTAGTTGCGCCCGCGCTCCGCCGCCGCGCGGTCCACGGACACGCCGTTGGGGCCCTCGCTGGTGGCGACCTGGATGCGCTGGTCGACGCTCGTCACGTTGGCGCCGGCCTGGCGGGCCATCGCGGTGGCGGCGCGGAAGCACGCCTTGTCACCGGCGCGCTCGACCTGCGAGGCGTCGTACTGGCTGATCCACGGGGTGCGCGTCTGCACCGCGGCCCGGTCCGTGGCCGCCGCGACCTGCGCGGTGTCGGTCAGGTCCGTGGGCGTCGCGCCCTCGGTCGAGGTGACGGGGCGCTCCGAGGACGGGCGCGGCCGGGGGATGGGCACGTTGTCCGGGAGGACCGTGTCCGTCGTGGGGCGCTCGGAGACCGGGCGCGGCTGGGGGATGGGCACGTTGCTCGGCTGCGCCGGGTCCGTGTTGCCGGTGCGGTAGCCACGCGCGTCGAGCGCCGACACGAGCGCCGTCTCGCGGCGCGTCTGGTCCGCGCGCAGGCGGGACTCGCTGTGGTTGAAGCCCGCGGCGCGCAGGACGCCCTGGTCGTTGCGGTACGCATCCACGCGCGCGTCGATGAGCGAGTCGCGGGTGACGCCGCGCGGGTCCTGCGCCAGCTTGGGCATCTCGCGGTTGATGAAGTTCTGCGCGGCGCGCGGCGACTGGGTGTGCAGGTCGAAGAACGTGGACGCGAGCAGCGCGTTGTTCGGGTCCAGGCCCGCGGCGCGAGCGGCGCGCTCGTAGGCGGGGGTGGCGTTGGTGAGCTCGCGGTTCCAGATCTGGTCCGCCTGCTCGGGCGTGCGCGCGCCCTGGCCCTGGTAGGAGAACGAGCCGCGGTTGTGCTTCGCGTTGCCCGGGTCCGAGTGGCCGCCGTAGCTGGAGGTGGTGGAGCCGTCGGGGCGGCGGTTGCCCTCGGAGGTGCCGACGACGATGGCGGCCTCGGAGTTGGAGCCGCCGCGCGTGAAGGCGCTCAGGTCCTGGATGTTGCGGTAGCCGTTCTGCGTGCCGGACACGGTGTTGGACGTGATGCCCGCCGCCGCCGTGGTGCCCGCGTCGAAGGTGTCCCCGGGGGTCTGCGTCGGCTGGCGGCGCAGGCCCTGGTTGTTCTGCGTCGAGGCGGCCGCGTCGAAGCCGTCGCGCTGGCCGGGCAGGCGCAGGGTGGCTCCCGCGCGAATCTTGTTCGGGTCCGCCAGGTTGTTGAGCCGGGCCAGCTCCTCGACCGTGGTGCCCTCGCGCTTGGCGATCCTGCTGAGCGTCTCGCGCTCACGAATCTGGTGGGTACGGGGCTCGCGGTTGCTGACGTTCCTGACAGACATGTGGATGGCTCCCTATGAGGTCCGACGCGCCCCTCCCCAATGGCTGTCAGCCGGGGAAGCGCATCAACAGACGCCAAACGGATTTTCAAGATCACCCACCAAAAGTTGCGAACCCACCCAAATTCACCTTCCCCTACAGAGGGAAACCACGCGCCCCCGCACCCCCTGTCCGCCTGTTAATGCGGTGCATTAAATGGGGAATTCCAGAGAGTCTGTGACCTGATTGCCACACGCAATTTCAGCCTCATGACCATTTTTCGACCCGACCACCTGCAATCAATTGCGGGCGGAGTGTCTGTCCTGGCCGACAGTGAGTCTGTCTTGACGCCGACAGTTCCCCGGCGGACGAAGCCTTTGGAGCAGTGAGAGTCGAAAGATTTTGTCTGGGTGAATCGGGAATCGAGCACCCACGGGCGCTTCAAGACGCCACAGCCAGCGACAGGTCCCGGCGACTCAATCCCATGACATCCAAAATTTCTGGCCTCAATGAATGTCACGAATCGGTGAACCGGGACCGCCGCGGCGCCCGCGGGCTACTGGCAGTTCGCCGGGCCCATGCAGGAGTAGGTGAGGAGCCAGGACGCGGTGCGGCCCGACGAAGTCACCCCACAACTGCCTTCGGTCTCCGTCACGTTGCAGGAGCCCTTGGGGCAGGCCGTCGCGAGCTTCGCGTAGGCGTTCTCCTGAGCAATCGCCCACGCCGCTCCGCAGTTGAAGCTGGAGCCCGAGCCACTCAGGGTCCGCCGCGTGGGCTCGCAGACGCACGCCACGACCGTGCAGTACGTCCGGGCGCCATCACACTCCACCCAGCCGCCGCTCTCCGTCCCGGCATGACAGATGCCGTTGGCGGAGGAGCACGAGACGGACGTCCCGTTCGAGCACTGCTGGGACACCTGACAGCTCAGCTCCGCCTCGGAGCCCTCCAGGTTCGGGTCGACATCCTCCAACTCGCTCGCGCCACACGCGGCGAAGAGGAGGACGGACGCCAGGACACCACCACGACCGAAGATGCCACGGGTCTGTCTTTGCATCCGGGCACGATAGAGGCCGCGCTTCCACGGCCTCCATCGTGGGAACCCGCACGCGGGCTACCGGCAGTTCGCCGGCTCCTTGCACGAGTACGTCCGGGTGACGCTCGCGCGGAAGCCATCCGTCCGGTTGGGACCCAGCGCGATGCACTCGCCCAGGGCGTCGGAGCTGTTGCAGCCGCCCGCCGGGCAGCGCTGCGCCACCGCGGAGGTCAGCAGCGTGCGCGCCTGGTTCATCGCCGCGCCGCAGGTGATGCCCTCACCCGAGCGCGTCGCCGTATAGCGCGTGCTCCCGCACGTACACGCGGGCGGGCAATAGGTGCGAATCCCATCACATTCCACCCAGCCACCATTGTCCGGGCTGGAGCTGCACGTGCTCCCCGCCGACGAGCACGTCACCGGAGTCCCGCTCGGACAGGACTGCTCCACGCTGCACAACGCCGCCTCGGAGGACTCGAGCGTGCCCTGCTCGTCGCTCGGGTCCCCGGCATTGCACGCCGTCAGTCCAAACATCACGACCGCCATCACACTCAACAGCCCACGGGTTCGAAGGTTCATGCGCCGGGACGCTAGAACCCTCCGTGAAGCCACATCAAGAGCGGAAAGGTCTCCACACCCCCTCTACCAGGAGAGAGTGGGAGACCTTCCTACGCGCGGCTGGGCGCTCAGCTCTTGGTGATGGGGCGGTAGCGGATGCGGTGCGGCTCCAGCGCGTCCGGGCCCAGGCGCTTCTTCTTGTCCGCCTCGTAGTCCTCGAAGTTGCCCTCGAAGAAGAACGCCTTGCTGTCGCCCTCGAAGGCGAGGATGTGCGTGGCGATGCGGTCCAGGAACCAGCGGTCGTGGCTGATGACCACCGCGCAGCCCGCGAAGCTCAAGAGCGCGTCCTCCAGGCTGCGCAGCGTCTCCACGTCCAGGTCGTTGGTGGGCTCGTCGAGCAGCAGCAGGTTGCCGCCGCTCTTGAGCATCTTCGCCAGGTGCACGCGGTTGCGCTCACCGCCGGACAGGTCCTTCACGCGCTTCTGCTGGTCCTGGCCCTTGAAGGCGAAGCCCGCCAGGTACGCGCGGCTGGGCACCTGGCCCGCACGACCCAGGTCCAGGTGGTCCAGCCCGCCGCTGACCTCGTCGAACACGCTGTTGTCGCCGTTGAGCGCGTCGCGGCTCTGGTCCACGTAGGCCATCACCACCGTCTCGCCAATCTTCAGCTCGCCCGCGTCCGGCTTCTCGGCGCCCGACATCATCCGGAACAGCGTCGTCTTGCCCGCGCCGTTGGGACCGATGACCCCCACGATGCCGCCCGGCGGCAGCTTGAAGTTCAGGTCGTCGATGAGCAGCCGGTCGCCGTACGCCTTGCGCAGGCCCTTGGCCTCCACCACCAGCCCACCCAGACGCGGCGCGGGCGGGATGATGACCTCGCCCGTCGCGTCGCGCTTCTCCTGGCCCTGGTTGAGCAGGTCCTCGTACGCCGCGATGCGCGCCTTGCTCTTGGCCTGACGGGCCTTGGGCGACTGGCGCACCCACTCCAGCTCGCGCTTGAGCGTCTTCTGACGGTGGCTCTCCGACTTCTCCTCCAGCTCCAGCCGCTTCTGCTTCTGGTCCAGCCAGCTGGAGTAGTTGCCCTTCCAGGGCACGCCCTCGCCGCGGTCCAGCTCCAGGATCCACTCGGCCGCGTTGTCCAGGAAGTACCGGTCGTGGGTGATGCAGACGATGGTGCCCTTGTACTCCTTGAGCGCCTGCTCCAGCCACGCGACGCTCTCCGCGTCCAGGTGGTTGGTGGGCTCGTCGAGCAGCAGCAGGTCCGGCTTCTCCAGCAGGATGCGGCACAGCGCCACGCGGCGCTTCTCACCACCGGACAGCTTCGTCACGTCCGCGTCACCCGGCGGCAGCCGCAGCGCGTCCATGGCCATCTCAATCGTGCGGTCCAGCTCCCAGCCGTTCACCGCGTCGATGGCGTCCTGCAGCCGGCCCTGCTCGGCCAGGAGCTTCTCCATCTCCGCGTCGCTCATGGGCTCGGCGAACTTCGCGCTGACCTCGTTGAAGCGGTCCAGCGAGGCGCGAATCTCCTTCAGGCCCAGCTCCACGTTGCCCTTCACGTCCAGCGACGTGTCCAGCTGCGGCTCCTGCGCCAGATAGCCGACCTTGGCGCTGGGGTCCGGCTTGGCCACGCCGAAGAACTCCGTGTCCACGCCCGCCATGATGCGAAGGAGCGTCGACTTGCCGGAGCCGTTCGGACCGATGACGCCAATCTTCGCGCCGGGGAAGAACGACAGGTAGATGCCCTTGAGGATCTCCTTGCCGTTCTTGACCTTGCGCAGGTCCTGCATCGTGAAGATGAAATTCTGGGCCATCTGGGGCTTCCTGCTCTGAGCGGGTGGGGGCTCGCGGATACCAGGGTGCAACAACGCACTCAAGGCGAGAGCGTCCCGCCCCTCGGCGGAAGTCCACTGCCCGCCTCACCTTCCCCTCCGCGCCCCGCCGTGCTTGGCTCCCAGGCTCATCGCGTCCGGCACCCCGACCACTTCGCCCCCCGAGGTCGCCATGCGGTCCATTCCCCTGTTCGCCATCCCTCTCTTGCTGTGTGCCTGCGGTGGTCCCGAGGTCGCCCAGGACACGCCTGCCCCCACCCAGGGCGAGCAGCGGTCCCTGACCACGCCGCTCACCGGCACCATCAATTACTGCACCATGCAGGGCTTCGGTCGCCCCACCTTCACGTGCGAGGGCATCATCAGCGGCGGCACCCCGCCCTACAACTTCAACTGGGTCGGCGCCAGCAACGCCACCATCCTCACCATGATGCCCATGGGCCCCGCGCTCTCGCGGGCCAACGGCCGCTGCACCGCGGGCCTCCAGGCCCAGGTCCAGTACATCGTCTGGGACTCCGCGGGCGCCTCCGTCACCACGGACATCTTCTTCCCCTGCACGGTGTGACAGGGCGCCCGGACGCGCGGTCCCGCTCCCGAGGGCGCAAGACACGCCGCCCCCTCACGGGGTGAGGGTCGACACGACACACCTCGTCAACCTCGAGGCCCTGCCGGGCGCGCACAAGCCAAGCGCTCCGCCATCGAAGGTGTTACACGAGGCGGCGCCATGTCGACCCCCACCCCCGCCCTGGAGCTCCAGGGACTCACCAAGCGCTACGGCGACTTCACCGCGCTGCAGCAGATGGACCTCACCATCCGGGCGGGAGAAATCTTCGCGCTGCTCGGCCCCAACGGCGCCGGCAAGACGACGATGATCGGCAGCGTGTGCGGCCTGGTCCGCAAGACGGCCGGCACCATCCGCGTCTTCGGCCAGGACCTGGACCAGGACAACGTGGGCCCGCGCTACCAGATCGGCCTGGTCCCGCAGGAGATCAACTTCGACCCGTTCTTCACCGTGGCCGAGTCCCTGCGCATCCAGCAGGGCTTCTACGGCCAGCGGCAGGACGAGGCCCGCGTGGACGAGGTGCTCACCGCCCTCAACCTCCAGGGCAAGAAGGACTCGCTCACGCGCGCGCTGTCCGGCGGCATGAAGCGCCGCCTGCTCATCGCCAAGGCCCTGGTGCACAAGCCCAAGCTCGTCTTCCTGGACGAGCCCACCGCGGGCGTGGACGTGGAGCTGCGCCGCGACCTCTGGACGTACGTGCGCAAGCTGGCCTCCGAGGGCACCACCATCCTCCTCACCACCCACTACCTGGAAGAGGCGGAGGAGCTGGCCGACCGCGTGGGCATCATCAACGAGGGCCGCCTGCTCATGGTGGAGGACAAGGCCACGCTCCTGCGCCGCTTCGGTGAGAAGCGCGTCGTCGTCAGCTTCACCGAGCCGCAGACCACCCTGTCGGAGGCCGCGCGCCGCTTCACCTCGCGCCTGTCCGAGGACGGCCGTTCGCTCACCTACGTCGAGCGCGAGGGCGCGGCCCCCGCGGGCGAACTGCTGCGCGTGCTCTACGCCGAGGGGCTGCCCATCGCCGACGTGGAGACGCGCCGCTCCCGCCTCGAGGATGTCCTCCTGGAAGTCCTCCGCGGCCGTCCCTCGCCCCAGGCCGCCTGACCCCACCCCTTTCTCGCGCCCGCCCACGAGGACGCGCCCCTTCCGGGCGACGCCTCGGGCCCGCGCCGCCATGACACCACCATGAACGTCCTCGGGATGCAGACGCTGTTCGTGAAGGAGGTCCGGCGCTTCATGCGCGTGCCGGGGCAGACGGTCCTCTCTCCGCTCATCAGCACCACGCTGTATTTCATCGTCTTCGGCTACTCCATCTCCGGCCGCGTCACCGAGGTGGAGGGCTCGCCGTACCTGCACTTCATCGTGCCGGGCCTCGTCTTCCTGGGCATCGCCAACAACGCCTTCCTCAACAGCTCCTCGTCGCTGTTCATCACCAAGATTCAGGGCACGGTGGTGGACCTGCTCGTGGCCCCGCTGGGCCCCGGCGAGCTGATGGCGGGCTTCATCGGCGGCGCCATGGTGCGCGGCCTCGTCGTCGGTGGCCTCACCTGGGCCGTGGCCGGCCTCTTCACCGGCTTCAGCCTGGAGCACGCGTGGGTGGCCGCGTACTTCCTGCTCATCGCCTCCTACGTCTTCAGCGTGCTGGGCCTGCTTGCTGCCGTGTGGGCGGAGAAGTTCGAGCAGATCAACTTCTTCCCCACCTTCGTGATGCTGCCCCTCACGTTCCTGGGCGGCGTCTTCTATTCGGTTCGCGAGCTGCCCGCGCCCTGGAGCACCGTCAGCCTCTTCAACCCCATGGTCTACATGGTGGAGGGGCTGCGCTACGGCATGCTCGGCAAGAGCATGTTCTCCCCCGCGCTGGGCGCCGGAATCCTCGCGGGCGTCGCGCTGGTGGCCACCGCGGCGGTTTACTTCGTGCTCCGTTCGGGCTACCGGATGAAGGCATGAGACCCACCCAGACCTTCACCTCGTCACGTCAATGTGGGGTGACAGACGACTGGCCATTTCCCGCACGGTGAGAAAGGGAGATATCCTCCCGACCACATCATGGCGGTGCCATTCGGTAAGTACGAGTTGCTGCGGAAGATTGCGTCGGGCGGAATGGGCCAGGTGTTCCTGGCCCGCGAGCACGGCACGGGATTCGAGCGGCTGGTGGTCCTCAAGCTCATCCTCCCGCACCTGGCGGAGGACGATGAGTTCTTGTCCATGTTCCTGGACGAGGCCGGGCTGGTGGCCCGTCTCACCCACCCCAACCTCATCACCATCCTCGACCTGACGCAGATTGAAGGGCGTCACTGTCTCGCCATGGAGTACGTCCAGGGCGACGACGTGCGGCGGCTGGAGAAGTTCTCGCGGACCCAGGGCAAGCCCCTGTCGGTGGGGCTCATCCTGCGCATCATCGCGGACGCGGCGGCGGGGCTGCACTACGCGCACCAGGCCCGGGACCCGCAGGGCCGGCCGATGCGGCTGGTGCACCGCGACGTGTCACCGCAGAACATCCTCGTCGGCTTCGACGGTGGGGTGAAGGTCATCGACTTCGGTGTGGCCAAGGCGGCCACCAGCAGCGCCAACACCGCCACGGGTGTGCTGAAGGGGAAATACCCCTACATGTCCCCGGAACAGGCGAGCGGCCTGGCCATCGACGCGCGCTCGGACCTGTTCGCCCTGGGCGTGGTGATGTGGGAGATGCTCACCGGCAAGCGGCTGTTCAAGGGCGACTCGGACCTGATGACGCTGCGGCTGGTGAAGGACTGCCAGGTGCCCCGGCCCTCGCAGTTGAACCCCAAGCTGCCGCCCGGCCTGGACGAGGTGGTGCTCAAGGCCCTGGCGCCCACGCCCGAGGAGCGCTACCCGGACTGCGGCGCCTTCCGGCTGGCGCTGGAGGACTACGCGCTCAACCTGCGGCTGCCCACGAGCAGCGCGCACCTGTCCGCGTACCTGCGCGAGCTGTACAACGAGCGCATCTCCACGGAGACGGACCCGGCGAAGCTGGACCAGCTGGCCGAGGACGCGGACCTGGACTCGCGCTCCAACTCGTCCCTGAGTGGCGTGGGTCCCGCCGCGCAGGGCGCGCGCACGTCCGCCTCGCGCCAGCAGCGCAACGTCACGCCGGGCACGCGCTCGCGTCAGGCGGTGGCCGCCGCGGTGGGGGGGCCGGTGGTGCAGGACCGCACGCGGGGCACCTCGCCCATGGAGCGCGTGGTGGAGCCGCGCCGCGTGCCCTGGGTGCCCGTCATCGCCGTGAGCGCGGCCCTGCTGGTGGCCAGCGTCGCCATCGTCTTCCTGCGCGGCCCCGCGGGCGTCACCCCGCCGCCGGAGAAGCCGCCCGTGCAGGCCGTGGTGGTGGAGCCGGAGAAGCCCGCCGCGCAGCCCACGCAGCCTCCGCCCGTGGAGGAGACGACCAAGGAGCTGCCCGTCATCACCGAGCCCCCCGGCGCCACGGTGAGCATCGCCGGCGAGGAGCGCGGCGTGACGCCCATGAAGCTGGCGCTGGAGAAGGGCGCGCCCATCGTGTCGGTGACGCTCGCGCTCGCGGGCTACGAGCCGGTGACGCGCGAGGTCTCCGCCGCGGATGGTGAGCTGCGCCTGGAGCTGCGGCGCCAGGGCGGCAAGTCCCCTGGAACCTCCAGCACCCCGAAGCGGCCGCCCGGGGGCACCCCGAGCGGCAACCTGGGCATCAAGACGGGCCGCTGACGGCCCGCCGCATTCCGCGTGGGACTAAGGGGTGGCCTGGGGCCGCCCCTTGTTCTTCGTGGTGGTGGACGCGGCGCTCTTCGAGCCGCCCGCCGCCGCACCCCGGGGCATCGCCGGAGGCTTGGGCTTGGCGAAGGCGTCGATGAGCGGCATGAACAGCGTGGCCGCGTCGAGGATGGCCTGGTCGAAGTCCGTCTCCGACATCACCTTGGGCGCCAGCCGCAGCAGCCGGTCCGCGTCCGGGGTGTGCTCGGCCCACGCGACGCCGCCCACGTTCCCCGGCTTCTCGTCGCGCGCGAAGCGGACGATGGCGTCGAGCATGTGTCCGGCCCAGACCTTGTCCTTGTCATTCATGAACCCCTGGTTGGGCGGGGACAGCTCCGCCGTCCCGAGGAAGAACGGAATCTCCTGGCCGTGGCGCACCCCATCCGGGCTGCGGGGGCGCAGCAGCTCCGCGGTGTAGTCGAAGAAGTAGCGCCACACCGGGTTGCCTCGGGCCGCGTGGAGCGTGGCCAGGTAGCGCGGCAGCACGGTGAACACGAAGTCGCGACACATCCTCCGGCCAATCTCCCGGTCTCCCAGCTGAGCGCCGTACAGCTCGCGAACCGCGTCCGCGAAGCCGCCGAGCTTCTCCAGGATGGTGGCCGGGTCGATGCCGAAGGAGGCCACCACGCTGGAGTCGTCGCTGGTGCTGCCGATGATGAGCGGCAGGTCCAGTTGCTCCCCGGCCAGGAAGGTCTCCCGGATGCCCAGGGGTAGCACGGAGTCTCCCGCGATGGGGCTGGGGGCGTTGTTCACGTCCGACGGCAGCGGCCAGAAGCGCTCCGCGGGGAGCGCCCGCAGCTTCTCCATGGAGACCTCGTGCCAGTCCAGGCCCAGCCGCTGGGCGGCCGCCTCGCCGCAGTACCGGGCGTCCGCCAGGGGCTTCTCCGCGAGCACGTACGAGCTCATCGCCACGCCCCGGTGGAACAAGTCCCGGCCGCGCATGAGCGGCGAGCAGTAGAGGGCCAGCACGCTCTTGCCGCCCGCGGACTCGCCCATCAGGGTGACGTTGCCGGCGTCTCCGCCGAACTGGGCGATGTTGTCCTTCACCCACTCCAACGCGAGCATCTGGTCCAGCAGGCCGAAGTTGGCCGGGCCGTTGGGCTGCTCCTCCTGCAGCTTCGGGTGCGCGAAGAAGCCCAGGTGGCCCAGGCGGTAGTTGAGGGTGACGACCACCGTGTTCTTCATCGCCAGCGGTGAGCCGTCATAGGCCTCGAAGCGCGAGGCGCCGAGCACGAAGGCGCCGCCGTGAATCCACACCACCACGGGCAGCTTCGCGCCCGCGTCCAGCTTCGGCGTCCACACGTTGAGGTACAGGCAGTCCTCACTCGGCTCGCCGGGGTCTCCTCCGCCGCTGTCGATGCAGGCCTGCCTCGACTGCATGGAGGACGGCCCGTACTCGGACGCATCCAGGATGTGACGCCACGCCTGGGCCCGCAGCGGCGCCTTCCAGCGCAGGGGGCCCACCGGCGGCTGCGCGTAGGGAATCCCCTTGAAGACACAGACCTTCCCCTCCACCAGACCCTGCACCTGCCCTTCCTTCGTGCTGACGACGGGCGACTTGCTGGCGTTCATTCGATTGGCTCCGTGGGTTGGATGACTGTCCATTCGGGTGAAAAGACACACGCCACCAGACTCCGACGAGACAGCTCCTCGTCGGGAGGTACGAGCCAAACGCCGTGAATCCATCTGGATGCGCGGGCCGGGTGATAGGACTTCGGGACAATGCCTCGCAACCCCTCATCCACGGGTGTCTCGTGGAACGGGCGCTGGAAGACAGACACACCTCCGCGCCCCTCCCCCGGGTCGCAGGCGGATGTCTCGGTGGATGTATCGATGCGCCCTGGAGTCGGCTCGGGACAGGGCTTGGGGGCGGGACCCGCACCGCCGCTCCCAGGTGCGGGGAGCGGCGGGGGCACGCGCCGGTGACGCGGGCTCAGCGCTTGAAGTGGTCCGCGATGACGCTGGCCACGCAGCAGGTGAGCTTCTTGCCGGTGGGGACGTGCAGGAACTCGTTGGGGCCGTGCGCGTTGCTGCCCGGGCCCAGCAGGCCGGTGATGAGGAACTGCGCCTCCGGGAAGCGCTCGCCCAGCATGCCCATGAAGGGGATGGTGCCGCCCTCGCCCATGGCCATGGCGGGCCGGCCGAAGTAGGTGCCGGACGCGGACTCCACCGCGCGCGACAGCCAACCGGCCAGCGGGGGCGCGTCCCAGCCGATGCTGGCCTTGTCACCCTCGAAGGACACCTGGGCCTGGTACGGCGGGTCCTTCTCCAGCGCGTCCTTGAGCGCCTTCTGCGCCGCCTTCGGCTCCAGGCGCGGGGGGATGCGCATGGACAGCTTCACCGTGGTGAAGGGCCGCAGCACGTTGCCCGCGCTCTGCAGGGGCGGCAGGCCGTCCACGCCCGTCACCGACAGCGCCGGACGCCAGGTGCGGTTGAGCACCAGCTCCGCGCCGTCCTCGGACATGGGCTTCATGCCCGACACCCAGGGGAACTTGCCGAAGACCTCCTCGCCCAGCACCTTCGCCGCGGAGGCCGCCTGCTCGCGGCGCTCCTTCGGAATCTCCACGTGCAGGCCGTCCACCTTCACGCGGCCCGTCGACTCGTCCTCCACGCGCGAGAGCACCTGGCGCAGCACGCGGAAGCTCGACGCCACGATTCCGCTGGCGTCACCCGAGTGCACGCCTTCGGTGAGCACGTCCACGCGCAGGTTGCCGGCCACCATGCCGCGCAGCGACGTGGTCATCCAGAGCTGCTCGTAGTTGGCGCAGCCCGAGTCCAGGCACACCACCAGCGACGGCTTGCCGATGCGCGGCGCCAGCGCCTCGATGTACGCCGGCAAGTCGTAGCTGCCGCTCTCCTCGCACGCCTCGATGAGGATGACCGTGCGCGCGTGGGCCACGCCCTGCTCGCGCAAGAGGCGCAGCGCCGCCAGGGAGGCGAAGGCGGAGTAGCCGTCATCCGCGCCGCCGCGGCCGTAGAGCTTGTCGCCCTCGCGCACGGGGGTCCACGGCGTCAGGCCCTCGCGCCAGCCCGTCATCTCCGGCTGCTTGTCCAGGTGGCCGTACATGAGGACGGTGTCGTCGCCCTTCGTGCCCGGCACCTCCATGTAGATGACCGGCGTGCGCTCACCGCCCTGCTCGTTCTTGAGGCGGATGACCTCCAGCGTGAGGCCGGGCAGGTGCGGGGCCTGCGCCTGGCACCACTCCACGATGAGCTGCACCGCGGCTTCCATGTGTCCGGCCTTCACCCAGTCCGGGTCGAAGGCGGGCGACTTGTTCGGGATGCGGATGTAGCGCTCGAGCGCCGGGAGAATCTCCTGCTCCCAGATGCGGTCGGAGGACTCGGTGGCGGTCTGGACGTTCATGACGTTCATGGCCGCGATGCTGAGCACGGGAGGGCCCCCCTGTCGACACCGGCAAGGCCCTCCGGGAGCCCATGACGTGCCGCCCTGATGGGGCCCATCGGCGCGCCTGTCGCCCTTCCCTGGGTGCCCGCACGTGGAAGCACCGCGTCAGCACGCGATGCACCCACCGCGGGACTTCACGGGCGGTCAGCCCTGCTTCGCGTCCACGGACCGCACGATGACGGCGCCGGGGCCGCGGAGCCGGAGCTTGCCGCCCGTGAGCGGAGAGGTCGACACGTCCCCGCCGAAGCGCGGCGCGTCGCTCCACAGCACCACCTGGGCGTCCGCGGGCACCGCGTGCTCCACCTCGCCGCGAAGGGCCACCAGCACGTGGAGCACCTGGCCTCCACCGCGCCGCTCCAGCACCAGCGCGTCCGGCCCCACCGCGCGAGCGTCATGGGCGCCACGGCGCGCGTCCGTGAGCGCGGGGTCCGAGGCGCGCAGCGCGAGCAGCTCGCGGTACAGGGCCAGGACGCCCGCGTGCTCGGGCCGCTGGGCCTCGCTCCAGTCGAGCCGCGAGCGCGTGAAGGTGTCCTCCGCCTGCGGGTCGGGGACCTCCTCGCCCGCGAAGCGCGAGAAGCCGGCGAACTCGCGACGGCGTCCCTCGGTGACGAGCCGCCCCAGCTCCGCGTGGTGGTCCGTGAAGTAGAGGAACGGCGTGCTCGCGTTCCACTCCTGGCCCATGAAGAGCAGCGGCGTGTACGGCGACGCGAGCAGCAGCGTGCTCATCGCGCGGAAGGCCGCCGGGGACACGTCGTGGCCCAGCCGCTCACCCAGGGGACGGTTGCCCACCTGGTCGTGGTTCTGGATGCAGTGCACGAAGCGCCACGGCTCCAGGCCCTCCGCCTTCGTGCCGCGCGCGTGGCCCAGGTTCTTCGACGGCTGGCCCTCGTAGAACCACCCCTTCACGAGCGTGCGCGCCAGGTCCTCCGCGCTGCCCGTGTAGTCCTGGTAGTAGCTCTCCGAGTCCCCCGCGAAGGCGCGGCGCATCTGGTGGTGGAAGTCATCCGCCCAGACGCCGTCCAGGCCGTGGCCGCCCTCGGACGCGGGCAGCATGAGCTTGCGCTCGTTGCGCTCGTCCTCGGCGATGAGCACCACGTGGCGACCCGGTGCACTGGCGCGGGCCCGCGCGGAGATTTCGGTGAGCAGGTGCGGCGTGCCGTCGTCGACGATGGCGTGCGCCGCGTCCAGCCGCAGGCCGTCCAGGTGGTAGTCGCGAATCCACATCTCCACGTTGGAGAGCACCATCTCCCGCACGAAGCGGCTGTGCTCGCCGTCGTAGTTCACCGCGTCGCCCCACGGCGTGTGGTGGCGTCCGGTGAAGTAGTGCGGCGAGAAGACCCGCAGGTAGTTCCCGTCCGGACCGTAGTGGTTGTAGACGGCGTCCATCACCACCGCGAGCCCCGCCCCGTGCGCGGCGTCCACCAGCCGGCGCAGCCCTTGGGGTCCCCCGTACACCTGGGCCGGCGCGAAGAGGTCCACGCCGTCGTAGCCCCAGTTGTGTCGGCCGGGGAAGCTCGCCACCGGCATCAGCTCCAGCGCGGTGATGCCCAGCTGCTTGAGTTGCGGCAGCCGGGGGATGAGCGCCTCGAAGGTGCCCTCGGGCGTGGCGGTGCCCACGTGCACCTCGTAGAGGACGAGCGAGCGGGGCTCCACGCCCTTCCAGCCCGCGTCCGTCCACGCGAAGTCCGCCGTCACCACCTCGGACGGGCCATGCACGCCCTCCGGCTGCGAGCGCGACCACGGGTCCGGGAAGGGGCCCTCCCCCTCCACGCGCAGCTTGTAGCGCACGCCCGCGCCCTGCCCCTCCAGCACCGCGCCGAAGCAGCCGTCCGCCTCGGGCGTCATGGGCAGCGCGCGGCCCGGCGCGCCCTTCGCGTCGTACAGCACCACCTCGACCCGCTGGTGGCCGGGGGCCCAGACCCGCCAGCGCACCTGGGGGCCCGCCTCCACCCATGCGCCCATTGAAGGGGTTTGCGACGGCTTCACGTTCCGCGTCTCCGACAGAGCACCCATGAGGGGCATCCCTGTAATGCGCGCGGGCCTGCCTGGGGAGCACTTGCGCGCGTGGAGGTCCGCCCCGTCCCGCTCGGATGTTCACGGGTGGGCGTTCCCGCCCGGCGAAGGGTCCACCGCGCGTCTGGCCTCAGTGCAGCGTGGGCTCGCGGTGCAGGAGGAACGGGATGGTGAGGTGCCGCACCAGCGGCAACTCCAGATGCGTCATCGCCAGCAGCGTGCGCCCCTCCAGCCAGCGCAGCTCGTCCACGAAGGGACGCCACTGCCATCCGGCCCCGCGCGCGTACTCCACCTGGAGCGATTCGCGCCCGTCCACGCGCGAGCGTCCCTCGCGCAGCACCAGCGGCACCGAGCGTGTCAGCCCGCCCTCACGCCGCACCAGGTTCACCCCACCGTGCCCTCCTGGCGCGAAGTCCTTGCCCCACCAGCCGCGCAGGCCCAGGAGCCCCAGTCCCTGGCGCACCAGACCCTGGAACCAGGCGGGCCCCAGCAGCTCTCCCCGGTAGCGCCCCGGCAGCGTCTCCCGCGCGGGAGTGGGCAGCCCGACGAACAGCGCTCGCCATTCCCTGAACCGGCGCGGCTGGGTGACGGGCACGAGCGAGGGGAGGGACGGGGATGAGAGGCTCATCCGCCAACAGTATGCAGCCGGGCGCCAGGTGCCCGCGCGCACCCGCCCGTCCGCCCTCCCGGGGGCGGGGCTTCCCACTCACGGGGGCGGGGTGAGGTCGCCGGGCTGCTTGTGGACACCCCGGGCCGCCAGGATGATGCGGCCCCTCGGGTCCGGGGACCTCCGGACCGACGCCCTCGGAGCCGTCCGCAATGACTGTCGCCCGCCATGGCCTGGAGCCTCGGCCCTCCCCCCGCGGCGAGGACGTCGCCGAGCGGGTCGCCGCCATCGAGGTCCTGTCCCCGCGCGAAATCGACGCGCGCCTCACGGACCTGGGCTACCGGGGCCAACCCGAGGCGCGCCGCGCCGCGTCCGTGCTGGCCTACCGTCACCTGCGCCGCATCCGCCGCCTCCACCTGGAGGGGCTCGCCCCCGAGCCGGGCATGCGCGAGAACTGCCTGTTCCTGGGACCCACCGGCTCCGGCAAGACGTTCCTCGTGGAGTTGCTCTTCCGCGAAATCCTCGCGGTCCCCACGGTGCTGGCGGACGCCACCCAGTTCTCCGAGACGGGCTACGTGGGTGACGACGTCAACACCCTGCTGTCGCGCCTGTACGAAGTGGCGGACCGCGACACCGAGTGGGCCGCGTGCGGCGTCATCTGCATGGACGAGTTCGACAAGCTCGCCACCAGCCGCTCCGACAGCCGCTTCGCCGGACAGCAGACGACGAAGGACGTCAGCGGCTTCGGCGTGCAGCGCAGCCTGTTGCACCTGCTCTCCGCGGCCCGCGCGGACTTCCCGCCCGACTTCGGCTTCACCAGCCGGATGCCGCCGGACTCGATGGAGATGGCGTGTGTCACCTTCATCGCCTGTGGCGCCTTCAGCGGCCTGCGCGCGACGGCGGAGGGGATGGCGCGCACCGAGCGGCTCGGCTTCGGCCGCGAGCCCCGCCGCGAGCCCGAGGAGTCCATCGCCACCGCCGTCACCCAGGAGCAGCTCGAGCAGACCACGGCCTTCGCCCGCTACGGCTTCATCCCGGAGCTCATCGGCCGCTTCAACCGGCTGGTCTCCTTCACCCCGCTGGACGCGGCCACGCTGGGCGACATCCTCCAGCAGAACGTGCTGCGCGCGTACGAGCGCGAGTTCGAGCAGGAGGGCCTGCGCCTGCACGTGGAGCCGGCCGTGCGTGAGCACGTGGTGGCCGGCGCGCTCAAGCGCGAGACGGGCGCGCGCGGCCTGCGCACCACGCTCGCGCCGCTGTTGGAGCAGGCGGCCTACGAGCACTTCGGACGTCCAGACGCGGCCTCCACCGTGCGCCTGGTGTTGGACGGCGACACGGTGCGCTCCCTCACGGATTAGCGCCGCCCGGAGGCCCTGACGCCCCCTCCCCCGCCGAGCGGGGAGCCGGGCCCGCCCCCCATCCAGCCCGCACGCACCTTACGGTTTGAGCGGGAACACGAACACCGGAGGGTCGCACACATGGCGCACACGGACCACACGCGAGAGATTCCCCGGGAGGGCTGGGCGGACTATCTGGCCCTGCTCAGCAACATGGAGAAGGAGCAGCCCGTCCGCATCGAGGTGGAGGGGATGGAGCTGGGAGACCAGCCGCTCGCCACGGGGCTGCAGTTGGTGGAGATCAGCCTGGAGGAGAAGGGCAGCGACCGGGGCGTGGTGGAAATCATCGTCGGAGGCCCCGGCGGCGAAATCACCCACCGCATCCAGAAGCCGGACCACATCTACGCGGACGAGAGCGAGAGCGGCGAACTGGAGTGCCTCGACATCGAGAGCAGCGAGGACAACACCAAGACGCTCATCTACTTCGGCCAGGCCACCACGGCCGGCGCGCGCAAGATGGACTGAGCCTGGGAGGGCGCCCCCCCGCGCCCATGACAGAAAGGCCGGAAGGCACCCCCCTCCGCGGGAGAAGGAACCTTCCGGCCTGGGGCCTTCGCAAGCCCCCGCCGTCACCGACGGGGACCCAGGTCGGCCGGGTGCTTCAAGCGCGAATCACGGGTACAGCGCGCGGGCGCCCTGCTTGTCCAGCGCGGTGAGGATGAGGTCGCCGGTCTGCGTGCCGTTGCACTGGGGGTAGTGCATGACGGAGGAGCGGTCGTAGGACGTCAGCGCGCGCCAGTTCGCGTCCTCGTAGCAGCCGCTGGCCGAGGAGCGGGTGTGCTCGTGGCGGAAGCCCAGCGTGTGGCCCAGCTCGTGGCGCAGGATGCCCGCCAGCGTCCAGGGCGAGATGCTGCCGAAGGCCGTGTTGTCCACGAGCACGTTGCGGCCCGAGCGGCCCGAGTTCGGGAAGAACGCGCGCGCCAGGTACTGGCCACCGGAGTTCACCGGACGCACGTCGAACAGCACGCCCGTCTGGGACGCGGTGCAGCTGGCGTCATAGGTGGTGCTGTGCGTGAAGTTCACGCTGGCGGTGGCCTCCCAGGCCGCCGTCGCGCTGTTCATCGCCGTCACCATCTTCGCCTTGTTCGTGGTGCCGAAGGTGTTGCTGATGCAGTAGGTGAGGTTGCCCTTCTGCGCGGAGCTCCACTTGATGTCGCCCGCCGCAGTGCCGCCGCTGTTGTACACGGCCAGACCGTTCTGGCTCTTGCCCTGGTCCGCGACGACGTTGTTGTCGAAGTAGGCGCGCAGCTCCTCCTCGCTGTCCACGGCCTGGTCCATGTCGAAGATCCACTTGCCTTCCGGATCCTGCACGGCGCCCGCCTTGAACTCCTCCCACGTCATCTTCGGCGCCAGCGTCTCGGCACTCTCGGGACCACACGCGGAACCCAGGAGCGTCACACCAGCCAACAGCGCCATGGAGCGGAACTTGAGCATCGGTCTTTCCTTGGAAACACACGACTGCGGGGGATGCGCCGCCCCACCTGGTCCCTCCACCAGCCGCGGCAACGGCGCGCCCACCCCTTGAGCAACTGTCGGGCCAATGACGCTCATATAGCTGGATAGCCAGTCATTCGCGCATAAACTGGATTATCTGCACTCCAAGTCCAGGCGCCCGAATGTAAATAGACCTGACAAAGTCCGATGGAAGTCGGCGCGGCTGTGAGGCTTTTCGCTTCGCGCCGGGACTGTTCTGGAATCGGACGATTCTGTCTGCGAATCAGTCAGCGGCCCAGGGGCTGTCGGAAACCGGGTCAGGGTTTCCCCGCACACGCTTGGGGGCGCAATCAGCCCTGGAACCATGCAATCCCCGCCGGAGCGCGTCAAGGAGATGCGGTGCGGCAGGCGGCTCACGGCGCGCCGCGCCGTGGCGTCGTGTATAGCCAGAGGCGTCGTGGGCCCTCTTCCGTTCGACATGGCGTGGTGGCTGTCCTGGCTGGAGGCGGTGTGGCCGCACCTGGCCGCGGGGCTGACGGTGCTGGTGAGCGTGCTGGCCAGCGCGCACGTGGTGCTGCACAAGCGGGACGTCCGGGCGGCGGTGGGTTGGGTGGGGTTGGTGTGGCTGGTGCCGGTGCTGGGCGCGGCGCTGTACCTGGTGCTGGGCATCAACCGGATTCGTCGGCGCGCGCGCTCGCTGTCGCCCCGGCGTGGGCACGGGATGTTCCCGCCCATCCGAGGGGTGGAGGCGGTGGTGGCCGAGGGCGTGTCCCGGGTGAAGCCGGAGGTCGCGCACCTGGCGCCCCTGGCGCGGCTGGGAGACGCGGTGATGCACCGGCCGCTCCTGCCGGGCAACCAGGTGACGGTGCTCGAGTCCCGCACGGACGCGTACCCCACCATGCTGGAGGCGATTGCCCGGGCGCGCACGTCCATCTCGCTGTGCAGCTACATCTTCGACAACGACGTGGCGGGCCGGCACTTCGCGGGAGCGCTGGGCGAGGCGGTGCGGCGCGGGGTGCAGGTGCGGGTGCTGGTGGACGCGGTGGGCGCTCGCTACACGTGGCCGACGATTCTGGGGCGGCTCTCGCGCGAGGGGGTGACGGCCGCGCGCTTCTTGCCCTCGCTGATGCCGTACCGGCTGCCGTTCATGAACCTGCGCAACCACCGCAAGATATTGGTGGTGGATGGGCGGGTGGGCTTCACCGGGGGCATGAACATCCGCGAGCACTTCTGGCCGGGGGCGCAGGCCGCGAGGGATTTGCACTTCCGGCTGGAGGGCCCGGTGGTGGCGCAGCTGCAGGAGACCTTCGCCGAGGACTGGGTCTTCACCACGCGCGAGCGGCTGACGGGGGACGCGTGGTTCCCGGAGCAGCAGGCGGTGGGGCCGGTGCTGGCGCGGGGGGTGCCGGACGGACCGGACGAGGACTTCGAGACGCTGCGCACGGTGCTGCTCGGGGCACTGTCCACCGCGCGAGCGTCGGTGCGAATCGTCACGCCGTACTTCCTGCCGGACGCGGCGCTCATCACCGCGCTCAACGTGGCGGCGCTGCGCGGGGTGCGGGTGGACGTGGTGCTGCCGAGAAAGGGCAACCTGCCGGTGGTGCAGTGGGCGAGCACCGCGCAGCTGTGGCAGGTGCTGGCGGACGGGTGCCGGGTGTTCCTCACCGAGCCCCCGTTCGACCACACCAAGCTGATGGTGGTGGACGGCGAGTGGGGCCTCATCGGCTCGGCGAACTGGGACCCGCGCTCGCTGCGGCTCAACTTCGAGCTGAACGTGGAGTGCTACGACGCCGGGCTGGCCCGGCGCCTGGATGCGGTGGTGGACGAGCGGCTGTCGCGCGCGCGGCCCCTCACCCGTGAGCAGGTGGACGCGCGGCCCCTGCCCATCCGGTTGAGGGATGGGCTGGCCCGACTCCTGTCCCCGTATCTCTGAGGCCGACGCGCGCGCTACAGCAGCACGCGGCGCACCTTCCAGAAGGCCTCCTTGGCGGTGCGGAAGGCCTGCGAGTCCGACGGCAGGAACGAGCGCAAGAGCTCCGCCGACTGCGTCTGGAGCGGCCGCACGCAGTGCGCCTCCACCTGGCCGCGCAGGAAGCCCACCGGGTCCCTGCGGCGGTACTCGGAGAAGTACGTGCGCAGCTCGTTGCGCGTGCGCGCGCGGCCGTTGTCGGCGTACTTGGCCACGTAGGGGCTGAAGTCGGGGTAGAGCCGGCCCTCGCCGAAGTCGCCGTGCAGCGTCGTCTTCATGAAGTTGCCGATGAGCAGGTCATCGAAGACGCGGTAGCGCACCGCCGTCATCAGCGAGTGGCGCGGGGCCTCGAAGGTGATGCCCCGGCGGAAGCGGCGGCGGTGGAACTCGATGACGTGGTCCTGGCCGCCCACGCGGAAGCGCAGGAAGTCCAGCACCGAGCCCAGGTGCTCGATGGCGCCGAAGTACTCGCGCAGCATGCGGGACTCGTCCGCGTCGAGCATCTCGCCCCAGTCGTCGCCGAACTGCTTCGGGTCCACGGGCGTCAGCGCGCGCTCGGTGGGGCGGATGAGGCGCACGTCGTCCTGGGCGAAGTCCACCTGGACGAAGGCGGGCATGAGCGTGCACGTCGGGGACTCGAAGCCGCGCGAGTAGTCCTCCAGCGTGGTGGTGTACTCGGAGGCCCAGATGCTGTCGGCGCGCTGGTACTTGTGCATGGAGCTGAAGGGCACGAAGTAGCGCGCGCCGTAGAACTCCGCCTGCCGGGCGATGGTGCGCCCCACGGGCGTCTTCGCCGCGGCGTAGGGGGAGATTCGCTGCCCGTCCTCGGTGAAGTAGTTGATCATGTCCGCGTCGCCGTAACCGGACAGGGCCAACAGGTAGGACTGGTCATACCGGCGCACCAGGCCGCGCACGAAGCGGCCCCAGCCCCGGTCTCCCGCGTCGTTGAGGTTGACGAGCAGCCGCCCGCCCACGTCGACGAGCAGCACCGCGTCCTGGTTCATGTCGGGGATGCACATGACGCGGATGCGCGGCGACAGCTGCGTCCACACGCGGTCCACCAGCACGTGCACGTTGAAGCCCTGCTCGCGCAGGTCATCGCGGATGCGTCCTCCGAAGTGGTTGGGGACCAGGATGGTCAGCTCGCGCAGCGTCTCCAGGGACTCGGGGCTCAGGTGGTCCGGGTGCCCGTGGGACAGCCACGCGTACTGACAGCGCTGGATGTTGTCCCGCTGCTCCTCGGGAATGTCATGAGACAAGGTCCAACTGCCGAAGTACGCGGCGCCGTGTGTCCACGGGTCGGTCACCAGCACCGGTCCGTTGTCGTGGCAGATGAGTGTGGCGTTTCCGATTGTCTCGAATCCGAGTTCCATCTTCCGCTCCCCCTCGAGTCCGCGGCTGCTCGGCATCGCGGTCACTGGGCCGGAAGGTGACGCGCAACGCGGGAGAGACCCACTGCCCCCGCGTGCAGAGAAAGGAATTGCACGCCCGGCAGGCTGCCCGAGGCCCGGTGGGGGAGAAGATGTTTTCTCCGGGCACGGCGTCGGCCACGCCCTCACGCGGAGGCGGCGTGGTCCGGGCAAGGCGTGGTGGCGCCTCTCGAGGGGTCCGCGCGAGTGAGGGACACACCGGCACGGGTGACAAGTGCACGGCGCGCGCGGACTGCTCGACCGCCCTCGTGCGAGAGGAGGCAGGCACGTGCGCCCGCGTCGACGCTGTTCGCGAGTGGAGACCCCCGGGGCCCCGGGGACGAGACATGGCTCGGGAGCGAGGCGGCGAACGGAGCAGGCACCCAGGCGCGGGGCCCGCTCCGAGCGTCAGTGTCCTCAGCGCTTGCGAGCGACGAGCGAGAGAATCTGGGAGCCGTAGCGCTCGGTGAGCGCGGGCCCCACGCCGTGGACGGCCATCAGCGCGGCGCCGTTCTCCGGCCGCGCGGCGGCGATGGCGCCCAGCACCCGGTCCGTGAGGATGCGGAACGCGGGCACCTTGCGCTTGCGCGCCTCCGCGAGCCGCCACGCCTTCAGGGCATCCACGAGCCCGGCGGGTGCCTCCTCCTGCGTCACCCCGCGGCTGCGCGAGGCGCGAGCCCCCCGGGCCACGGGCTCCTCGGCGGTGCCTCGCCCGACGGGGATGCGGGACTCGGGGGACAGCGCGGTCCTCGACGCATTCCACGAGGAGCGCTGCTCGAAGTCGCCCGAGGGAGCGGCGGCCTTCCACTGTCGGCCGGCGGCAGCGCCCCGGCTGGAGCCCGCGCGCTTCTTCGTCGCGCGCTGGGTCGTCTTCCCGCGCTTCTTCTTGGACGCCTTCTCCAGCGCCAGCGGGAGGAAGACCTGCTGCGGGTCCACCACGCGCGTGCGCCGGCCCTCGTCCGTCAGCGACAGGCGCTGGAAGGAGATGACCTGCCCGTCCTTGTCGAACGAGTCGACCTCCAGTCGCGTCAGCCCCGCGCGGACGAGCCCCCCCACCAGCCGCTCGAAGTCACGCCGGGGCAGCGCTTCTCCGAACAGCTCCCGGTGGAGTCGTCCGGTGGCCTGCCCATCCCGCTCCTGGAGGGACTCCAGGATGCGCTCGAGCCAGTGGCGCTCGGACGCCGACGGCTCGGCGAAGCGCAGCGTGGCGCACGACTCGGGCGAGCACACGTCACACAGGCCACACGCCTCACCGGAGTCCTGGGTGTCACCGAAGTGCGACACCAGCTGCTTCATGCGGCAGCCGTGGGCCTCCGCGTAGCGCCCCATCTGCTCCAGGTGCAGGAGCTTGCGGTCGCGCTGGGCGTTGTACGCCGCGGACCAGTTGGGGCGTCCGCGCCGCACCGTCTCGTCGGGCGTCATCACCACGCCGCCGTGAATCCAGAGCTGCTCCAGTGCCTTGTCGAACACCTCCGGGTCCGTGCGCACGCGCCCCTGGAGCGACGGCTTCGGCTCCGGCTCCATCGCCGTGGACTGGAAGAGGCGCTCCAGGACGTACGCCTCGGGGTAGTCGCGCTTGTGGAAGAACTCGTGCGTGCGCCGGTCGATGTACGAGTGCAGCAGCACGGCGCGCGACGGCTTCCCATCGCGGCCCGCGCGCCCCAGCTCCTGGTAGTAGCCCTCCAGGCTGGCCGGCAGCGCGGCGTGGATGACGGTGCGGACATCCGCCTTGTCGATGCCCATGCCGAAGGCCGTGGTGGCGACGATGACCTCCAGCGAGCCTCCGAGGAACTCCGCCTGGACCTTGTCGCGGTCTCCCGGTGGGAGGCCCGCGTGGTACGCGGCCGAGGGGAAGTCCCCCGCGAGCAACTCCGCGAGCTGCTCGGCGTGCTTGCGCGTGGCGGCGTAGACGATGGCGGGCCGGTTCTCCTCGTCCTGGAGCAGGCCGTGGATGGCGTCTCCGCGAGCGCCGGGGTTCAGCTCTCGCACCTCGATGGCGATGTTGGTGCGGCGGAAGCCATGGATGAAGGTGCGTGCCTTGCCGCCCGCGCCCAGGAGGCCGAGCTGCTGCACGATGTCCCGCTGCACGTCCGGCGTGGCGGTGGCGGTGAGGGCCACCACGGGGGCGGGACGCAGCAGGGGCAGCCGTGCGCCGAGCAGTCGGTAGTCGGGGCGGAAGTCATGGCCCCACTGCGAGATGCAGTGCGCTTCGTCGATGGCGATGAGCGTGGGAGGGCGCCGCGCGAGGAACTCCACGAAGCCCGGCACGCCGAGTCGCTCCGGGGCGATGAACAGGAAGTCGAGCTTCCCCTCCAGATAGTCGAAGCACACCTGCCGAGAGGTGGCGCGGTCGCGACCGGAGTGGATGCGGTCCGCCGCGAAGCCGAGCGACTGGAGTCGCAGGACCTGGTCCTCCATCAGCGCGATGAGCGGACTGACGACGATGGTCGTCCCCGCTCGCGCCAGTCCGGGGAGCTGGTAGCAGAGCGACTTGCCCGCGCCCGTGGGCATGACGAGGAGCAGGTCCTCGCCCGCCGTGGCCGCGCGGCACACGGCCTCCTGGTACGGACGGAAGTCGGAGAAGCCGAAGGCCTCCTTCAGGAGCGGTCGGAGCCGGTCCGGCGGCGTGGGCGCGCGAGGGACACGCTCTGGCCTGCTCGCCGTCGACACAGAGACGCCACCTCGCGAGGAGCTGGCGCCACGCGACACCCCCGTGGTGAACGAGCCCTGCGCGCTCGTCCGGCGAGGCGCCGACACCACGGCCGCGTCCGAGAACCCGGCGCCCTGCGAGGAGCGTGAGCTTGATGTCGCATCCGCGCGCCAGGCGCCACCGCCCTCGACGTCACCGCCGGGCGAAGTGCCTCGCCCCATGTGACGCGCTGACTCGAGCGCCGAGGAGCCACCGCCGAACGAGGCGGAAGCCGCAGGCGAAGCATTGCGCAGAGAGCCTCGGCCCGCCGCCGCGTCCGTGAAGTCGCCATCGAGCCCCGTGGGGCCACCAGATGCACCGGCGCGTCCGCTACGACGAGCGCCACCACTCGCGTCCGTGAAGTCGCCATCGAGCCCCATGGGGCCACCAGGTGCACTGGAGCGTCCGTTACGAGCACTACCGTTCGCGTCCGCGAAGTTGCCGTCGAGCCCCGTGGGGCCACCAGGTGCACTGGAGCGTCCGCTACGAGCACTACCGTTCGCGTCCGCGAAGTCGCCATCGAGCCCCGTGGGGCCACCAGGTGCACTGGAGCGTCCGCTACGAGCACTACCGTTCGCGTCCGCGAAGTTGCCGTCGAGCCCCGTGGAGCCACCGGGAGAACCCGCGCGTTCCTGCCGCCGGGCACCACCCTCCGCCGCCACGTCCGGGAAAGCGCCGCCGCGTGAGGCCTCATTCCTCGGTGCGCCGGTGAACGAACCCGTCGCGGTACGCCGCGCGTCACCGCCCGCGGACAGCGAGCCCCGTGAGAACGAGGTCTCGGCGTGACGCTCCGCCCCCATCGTGCCGCCCCACCCCGGAGCCTGCACCTCGGCACCCGAGCGCGAGGCTCCGCCGCCCCAGACTCCGCCCCCCGACCCGCCCTCATGAGCCACCGGCCCGCCGCGCCCACCCGGGACACCCGTGCGCACCGCTCCCGAGGGCCCCTGCCCCACCACCTCGATGACGTACTTCTCGATGCCCTGGATGAACTCGTCGAGCTGGCCTTCGCCCCGCTCGATGCGCTGAAGCCACGCCTCCCACTGGCCCGTCATCGCCGGCGTCTTCACGTCCGGGTGCACCACGTGGATGAGGTGCAGCCCCTTCTCCGTCGCCTCCAGCATCTTGCCCTTGCGGACCAGGTACTCGCGGTCGAGCAGCACCTCGATGATGGACGCACGCGTGGCGGGCGTCCCCAGCCCCGTCTCGCGCATCGCCTCCGCCAGCTCCTTCTCATCCAGCAGCCGGCCCGCCGTCTCCATCGCCGTCAGCAGCGTCGCGTCGGTGAAGCGCGGCGGCGGACGCGTGCGCTTCTTCACCGCCTCCACATCCTCCACCGTCTGCGGCTGTCCCCGCGCCAGCCCCGAGGGCAGCGACTGCGAATCGTCCTCCGGCTCCGCCTCCTCGTCCCCCTTGCGCGCGTCCGACTTCGGCTTCGGCGCCTTCTTGCCTCCGCCGATGTCCAGCACCTTCCAGCCGATGCGCTCCACCTGCGTGCCCGTGCTCAGGAAGCGGTCCACCACCGGCACCGCGCTCTTCGGCCCGGGCGACGTCACCGCCGTCACCACCGTGGTGACGCGCCACACGTGGTCCTCGTGCCACGCCTGCAACAAGCGCCGGCACACCAGGTCGTAGATGCGCTGCTCGTCCGAGGACAGGCGCAACCCGTGCGGCGACGTGGGCGTGGGGATGATGGCGTGGTGGTCCGTCACCTTCCCATCGTCCACATAGCGCCGCCCCAACGGACGCACACCCGTGCCCGGTGCCAGGTCCTCCTCGTAGGGGCCGCGCACCGTGCCCACCACCTCCGGCAGCGTGTCCGCCACCGTCTGCGACAGGTGCCGGCTCGACGTGCGCGGATAGCTCAGGAGCTTGTGCTTCTCGTAGAGCGCCTGCGCCACCTCCAACGTGCGCTGCGCGCTGAAGCCATACAGCCGGTTCGCGTGGCGCTGCAGCTCCGTCAAATCGTAGAGCAGCGGAGGCGCCATCTTCTTCTCCTCCGCCTCCAGTGACTCGAGGGTCGCCTGCCCCCGCTTCACGCGGTCGATGATGGCCTGCGCCTCCACCCCGTCCGCGTCCAGCCGGCGCGCCTCGCGCACGCCCTCCATCCCTGGAGGAATCACCGGCTTGCCGTCCGGCCCCGAGCGGAACCACGTCCCGTCGTACCGCGCGCCCGGCGCCACGTCCTTGCTCCGCGGCGCGAAGGTGGCCACCACCTCCAGGTAGTCGCGGGGCACGAAGTTGCGGATGGCCCACTCCCGCTCCACCACCATGGCCAGCGTGGGCGTCTGCACCCGCCCCACGCTCAACATCTCCCCCTGCCCGCCATGCGCCAGCGTGTACAGGCGCGACAGGTTCATCCCCACCAACCAGTCCGCCCGGCTGCGCCCCATGGCCGCCGCCGCGAGCGGCTCGTACTCCCGCCCGTCCTTCAGCTTCTGGAAGCCGTCCCGGATGGCCCGCTCCGTCAGCGACGACACCCACAGCCGCCGCACCGGCTTGCGACACCCCGCCGCCTCGTAGATGTAGCGGAAGATGAGCTCGCCCTCGCGGCCCGCGTCCGTGGCGCACACCACCGCGCCCACCTCCGGCGAGGTCAGCACCCGGCGCACCACGTCGAACTGGGAGCGCGTCTGCTCGGAGACCACCAGCGGCCAGCCCTCCGGCAGCATCGGCAGGAGCGCGCGGCTCCACTTCTTCCAGTCCGGCCTTATCTCGTGCGGCTGCGCCAGGCCCACCAAGTGGCCGATGGCCCACGTCACCACATAACCGTTGCCACGCAGGAAGCCGTCACCGCGCTCCTGCGCGCCCAGCACCCGCGCGATGTCCCGCGCCACGGCCGGCTTCTCCGCCAGCACCGCCAGCAGCGACGAGCGCCCCGCGCCTCGCGCCGCCGCGCCCTCCCCACCTCGCCTGTCCTCGCCGGGCACCTGGCCCATCGCTTCCCACCTCATGAAACCTGTCCCCTCCCGCCGCCCAATACCCGGGACATCCGCCCCAGGCACACGTCGCAACCGTCTTCCCTACCGCGTCAGGCTGACATGCCCAGCCCCTCACTGTCCCTACCCACGACGCCCGCCCGCCCCTCCGCCAGTCGAGGCGGACCACCCCATGCCCCACACCCACCTCCCAGGTCGCCCACCACTCCCGGTGGAACCCGCCACGTTCGTCCCGCCGCCAGCTCGCCCAACAAGCTGGCGCGTTCGCGCAAGCATTTGGCGCTAGAGCGGAAAACTCGTTCTACGGCCTGAGCCAGTATGCCCTGGTCGACACACGCCACGGCGCGTGTGGCCGGGGGGACGGCGGTCATCAGTGGTGCGAAGGGAGAGGCGAATGTCGCACGTCGCGCATGAGTCGGGCCAGCGGGTTTCAGGGGGAAACAGCAGGTCAGGCGGTGTGAAGCGTACGGACACGGGACGGGGGGCCGCGGCACACAGGGCCCGGGGACGCATCCAGGGGGAACACCCCAGCGCTCTCGAAGCACGAGAGGGGGACATCGCGGTGCCGGAGCTGGCCGTCTTCGCGGGGGCGAAACGGATGGAGCTCGGGGCGCTGACGAAGTCGAAGGCGCTGGGGGTGTTGCGGCAGGAGATGGAGCTCGTGACGCGGGTGGCTTCCATGCGCCCGCAGACGTTCGGTTGGGCCCAGACGCTGGCGCGGATGCGAGCCATCTCGCAGCCGGCGCGGTCCTGGCCCTGAAGCCGGTGGCCGGGACACCAGGTGCTTGGGGCACTTGAGGGTCCAGTCATCGGCGGGCGCACCGGGGGGAGCGCTCGAGTCGCAGTCGAGGTCTTCGCTGGAGGGGTCCAAGGCCCTCCGGACACTCAGGGCGGGTAGGAGGGTGGCGTCGCGGGGGCGGCGTCATCCATGGCAGGGGGACCCGGAGGAGTGACGCTCGCCAGAGGGGGAGAGCGGACTCCGAGCTAGGGTCATTTTATCCGGGGGGTGCTCCGCGAACACCGGAGCATCCCCCGTTGCTTTTTGAAGGGCCCGTCACTCCAGGCGCAGCGTCGCGGCGCCGGTGAGGGTGTGGTGGAGGGTGAGCCACAGCGCGTCGCCCGCGTCGTCGACGGAGGCGAAGTAGTCCGCGTCCGCGGTGAGCACCCGCTCGTCCAGGAGCACGCGCGACGGAGGCGTCGTGGCGGTGTAGCCGCGCAGCACCAGCACGGGGCGCTCGAGCGGTTGGGTGCCGGTGTCGAAGCGCAGCTCGGCGCGGTTGTCCGCGGCGCGGGCCTCCCACGTCGCGTAGACGGGGTTGTAGCCGGGCACGTCGAAGGGCACGGAGTCGGTGCGGCCCACGCCGCCGGGGCCCTGCGTCACCACGGTGCCCCGGGTGGCGGTGAGGCGCACGCGCTGCCAGGACTCGACCTCGGAGACACGGCGGAGCACGGGGTCTTGCGTGTGTGTGCCCAGCACCATGAAGACGGAGTAGCTCTGGTAGGGGTGGCCGGAGAGCATCCCGTCGTCGCCGTAGCGCGCGTACTGGCGCCAGCCGAGCGCGCCGTAGTTGCTGCCCCAGGCCATGCGGTGGGAGCGCGTGGTGGAGGGGAGCTGGTACTGGTTGAGCTGGAAGGTCCAGTTCCAGTCCTCCGGCAGGGGCCCGCTCTCGTTGCGCTGGCCCCAGCTCGAGTAGAGCCAGTAGCCGCCTGCGGGCTTCTGCTGCCAGGTCTGCGTCTGCACCACGCCCATCTCCGCGTCCGGAGCGGTGGTCCACATGCGGGTGAAGGGGACGACATTGGGCTCGCGGTAGTCCCAGCCGCTGGACATGCGCACGGGCGAGGCGAGCGTGCGGAAGCGGTAGCGGTCTCCCCAGCCCAGCCCGGCGATTTCGGCGTTCGCGTTGCCGTCGAAGAGCAGGTCGCCATAGGGCGAGCGAACGTCCGCCTCCAGCGCGTCGGGCGCGATGCGCGAGACATCGTGGGTGATGGCATAGAGCGGGTGGTCGCGGCCGGTGGCGAAGAGGTAGTGGACGGTGACGTCGACGATGTGGCCGTCGAGCGGCAGCGGCCAGCGGAACTCGTGCAGCGCGTGGTGGCGCCCCGCGAAGAGGGTGCGGCCCGTGCCTGTCACCTTCTCGGTCCAGTTGCCCCAGTCGGCGCCGGCGCGCACGTGGCAGGTCACCATGCCCCAGCCGGGGACTTCGTTGGTGGCGCCGTCACAGGTGCGCGCGGCGCCCTGGGCCTCGTAGACATAGCGGCGGATGTAGCCACCGTGCCACCCAGCGGGGTCCTCGGAGTCGTTGCGCACGAGGAAGGCCGAGCGGGGCGCGCAGTCGCCATCGCGCCACGTGTAGCGGTCCGTGTGGAAGCCCTGGAGGTCCACGTCTTGCTCCAGGCTCACCGGCACACAGGGATGCGCCTGACCGGGGCCCGCGTCCGGAGTCCCCGCATCGGCGTCACCCTCGGGACGGACCTCCTTGCCACCACAGGCCACGAGCGACACGGCGAGCAGCGCGACGGCACCCTGCCGCCAGGGCGAGCACCAGGACGGGCGAGACGTCATCGTGAGTCCTCTTCGGTTGTCGCGGCCGAGGCGTCCATGAGTCGGCCCCGCATTCCGCGACATCATGGCATGTCGCGCGGACATGCCGGGTTTCGAGTCGAGGGCGATGCGTTTAGAGTCGCTGGACGCGGCCGAGTCGAGGTCGCGCCGTCACCGTCGAGAGAGCACGATGAACGCCGAAGCATCTCTGTCCGCAGACCGGTTCCTGATTCCCCTGCTCGTCCTGGTCGGCGTCGCGGTGAGCATCTGGGTCATCGTCCAGGTCCTCGGAACGTGGCGCAAGCACCGGAAGGTGCGCGAGCAGGGGCTACCGGCCCGGGCCATCCTGCTGCGCAGTGAGCGCACCGCGATGAGCAGCCACCAGCGCCCTCGATACAACCACCTGCTCGAGGTCACCCTGCCGGACCGCCCGACGTACGAGGTCTGGGTGTCGGACCGCTTCCGCGACTGGAACGTGCGGGTGTTCGCGCCAGGCCTGGAGCTGGACGTGAGGGTGGACCCCACTGACGCGCAGCGCGTCGCCGTCATGGGGCCCGTCGTGGAGCAGGACCTGGGTCAGCTCGCCGCGCTGCTGGTGGGCAAACCCGTCAGCCCTCCGAAGGACCCGGTGAAGTCCCTCGCGGACCTGCAGCGGTTGCTCGGCGAGGGGCTCATCACGATGGACGACTTCGAGCGCAAGAAGGCGGAGATCCTCGGGCGACTCTGAGCGCCCGGGCCGAACAGGCCCGGACACCCTCGGGTCTTCACAGCTCAGCGCGTGGGAGTCGCGGTGCCCTGGTCGTGCTCCTGGTGCCACGCCGCGAGCACCTCCTTCTCGCGCGCCGGAGCAATGCCCGCCTTCAGCTTCGCCTGACGCTCGGGTGGCTCCGACTTGAACCACTCCACCGTGTCGCGCACGGTGTCCTCCAGCGGCCGGAACGTGAGCCCCGCCGCCAGCGCCTTGTCGATGTTCACCCGCAGCAGGCCCGCCTCCTCCCCCGTCGGCGTCACCCACACCGGCATGTCCCCGAAGGCCTCCACCTTGTGCTTCTCCAGGAAGGACGGGTGCGCCCAGATGAACGTCGCGTCACTGCGCAGCGCCTTCTTGCTGCGCTCCAGGAAGTCCCGCATCAACAGCGGCTTCTCCGGCCCCGTCGCCGTGTAGAGCCCCGCCAGCTTCTGCTCCACGCCCAGGATGATGAACGCGGCCAGGTCGCGCACGTCGATGAACTGCGTGGCGTCATGCCCCGTGCCCGGCGCGAGCACCTCGCCGCCCTGGGCCACGCGCACCGGCCAGTACGTGAAGCGGTCCGTCGGGTCGTCCGGCCCGACGATGAGCCCCGGCCGCACGTTGAACACGCGGCCCGGCATCGCCGTCTCCGCCGCCTTCTCGCACAGCGCCTTCAGCGCGCCGTAGTACTTGTTCACGTCCTCCGTGTTCGGGTCGTCCACCGTGGCCACCGGCGCCGTCTCCTTGAGCCCCGGCTTCGACGCGTCCTTGTACACGGAGATGGTCGACACGAAGGTGTAGTGCCCCACGTTGGGCGCGAGCAGCTCCGCGGACGCCTTCACGATGCGCGGCACATAGCCCGACGTGTCCACCACCGCGTCCCACTTGCGGCCCTGCAGCGCCTTGAGCCCCTCCGCCTTGTTCGGGTCCCGGTCCCCCTGCAGCTTCTCCACGTTGGGGAACAGGCCCGGGTTCGTCTTGCCGCGGTTGAACAACGTGACGGTGTGCCCCCGGGCCTGCGCGGACTCCACCAGCGCAGGGCCCAGGAACTTCGTGCCGCCCAGGATGAGGATGCTCAAGGGCTTGCCCGCCTTCGTCCCCGCGCTGCCCTGCCCCTGCGTCCCGGGCTCCGTCGTGCCGCCACCCGACGCGCCCTTGGAGGACGCACAGCCCATGGCGAACAGCGAGCCCGCGACCACGGTTCCCTGAATCAAGTCCCTGCGAGACAGCTTCATAGCGTGTCGTCTCCTGCCACGAGGAAGCACTGCGAGGAAGATTGCTCAACGGGCGGCGGCGTTGTCCGGCGCCGCGGGCGCCAGCACATCCCCACCCTCGCGAGACAGCCGCCGCTGCTCCCGCGACAGGTACAGCGACACCCCCAGCCACAGCCCCGCCAACGGCACCGCCACCAACGACAGCCCCGTCATCCCCAACCCCAGCGCGGTGAGCCCGCCCTGCAACCACGCGCTCACCGTGTCGCTGCCCCGGTACACCACCGTGTCGATGAAGCTCTTGGACTTGTAGCGCGCTTCGCGGTCCACCGTGGTGAAGAGGATTTCGCGCGAGGGCCGCTCCAGCGCGTAGTGACTGGCCCCGCGCAGCGCCTTGAACGCCACCAGCACGCCCAACACCGGCACCGCCGCCAGCCCCAGGAACCCCAGCCCCGTCACCACCGGCGCCACCGCCAGCGCCGCTCCCAATCCCAGGCGCGAGATGATGCGCCCGGTGACGAGCGTCTGCAGCGCCAACGTCAACAACTGCACATAGAAGTCGATGTCCCCGAAGAGGGCCGTCCGCGACGCCGCGTCCTTGCCCACCTGCGCCACCAGCTGCACCTCCTGGAAGTACAGGAACGTGGACGTGGCCGCGTACAGCAGCACCTGGAGCCCCAGCGCCAACAACATCGGCGACGCCACCAGGAGCTTCAGCCCCGCGAGCACCCCGCCTCCCACGGGCCCCTCGGCCGAGGGCGGCTGGTGCTGCACGTCACGCGCCCAGCGGCTCAGCCACCGCACGCACTGCGCGCTCACCTCCAGCATCACCGCCGACAACAGGATGAGGTTCACCGGCCCCACCGGCTCCGCCAGCCGTCCCACCAGGAAGGGCCCCACCAGCATGCCCGTGGTGCCACCCGCGGCGATGAAGCCGAACAGCCGCTTGCCCTGCTCGCTGGCGAAGACGTCCGCCATGAAGCTCCAGAAGATGGAGACCACGAACAGGTTGTAGACGCTCAGCCAGATGTAGAAGACGCGCGCCACCGGCTCCTTCGCCACCTCCAGCTTCAGGAGCACGAAGAAGACCAGCAGCGACACCAGGAAGAAGCGGTAGATGCGCGGCAGCACCACGCGCCGGGGCCAGCGCGCAACCAGCGCGGAGAACGCGGGCACCGCCAGCAGCATCACGATGAACGTCGCCGTGAACAGCCACGGCAACCCCTTCACGCTGCCCGCCGTCCCCATCTCGTTGCGGATGGGGCGCAGGATGGCGTAGCCGCACATCAGCGTGAAGAAATAGACGAAGGACCCGAGGACGGCGCCGACCTCCTCGTCACGGACATCCACGAATCGCTTGAGCATGGGCACGAAGGCGCGCGCGTCTCGGGTGGGGACCGGCGACTGGGATACGTCCGCCGGGCGCGTCCCAGGCTGAACTCCGGTCCTTTCCGTGTATTCCCGGGCCCACTCCCCGTCCAGGGGGACGAGGGCCCGGGCTTCGAGATGGCTGGCTACTTCGCCCCGAGCGCCTCGCGCAGGGTGGCCTCCACGCGGGGCAGCACGTCCTCGATTTCCGCCACGGACGTCGCGCCCACGGACAGGCGGAACCAGCCGGTGTCCTCCTTCAGGCCGAACGCCTGGAAGGGCACCACCGCGAGGCCCGCCTTCTCCAGGAGGAGCTTGCGGATGTCGTCGTTCGTCTTCAGGCCGCTCTTGCCCACCAGGTCGAACTGGACGGACAGGTAGATGGCGCCCTGCGGCGCGATGTGACGCACCGGCAGCCCCGCCTCGCGCATGCGCGACAGGCCCTTGTGCAGCGCCTCCAGCCGCGCGTCCACGCGCTGGTGCATCTCCTTCAGGAAGGACTCGGTGGCGGGCACGTCGTCCAGGTAGCGGGCCACGGCGACCTGCTCGGCCTTGGGCGCCCACGCGCCCACGTGGCCCAGCACGTCGCGCATGCGCGCGATGATGCTCGGCGGACCCACGCCCCAGCCCACGCGCACGCCCGTGGCGGCGAACGCCTTGGAGATGCCATCCACGAAGACGGTGTAGGGGGCGACCTCCGGCACCAGCTCCACCGGCGTCACGTGCTTCTCCGAGCCGAAGCTCAGCACCCAGTAGATCTGGTCGTACATCAGGATGAGGGGCTTCTTGCCCGTCTTCTCGCGCTCGCGGTTCTCGGCGACCACGCGCTCGCAGATGGCGCCGAGCACGTCCTTCGAAATCATGGTGCCCGTGGGGTTGAGCGGGCTGCACAGGCACAACAGGCGCGCGGTGCCCAGGTGCGGCGTGAGCTGCTCCAGCGTGGGCATGAAGCCGTGCGAGGGGTCCGTCGTCACCACGACGCCCTTCGCGTTCATCATGTGGATGTAGTGGTTGTTGTTCCACGACGGCACCGGGTAGACGACCGTCTCCCCGTCATCGAGCACGCTGCGGAAGGTGCCGTAGATGATGGGCCGGGCGCCGCCCGCGATGACGATGCCCTCCAGCGGGTACTTCAGGCCCAGGGCGCGCTCGTAGAAGCGCTGCACCGCCTGGCGTAGGTCCAGCACGCCGTCGGAGGGCGGATAGTTCGTCTCGCCGGCCTGCAGCGCGGTGGTGATGTGCGTGCGCAGGCCCTCCGGGATGGGGAACTCGCGCGGGCTGAAGTCGCCCACGGTGAGGTTGCACACCTTGCGACCTTTGGCGACGAGCTCACGGACCTCCGCGGCGATGCGGAGAATCTCGCTGCCGACGAGGCCCCGCGCCATGGTGCCGACGGTGGCGTCGTCCCTCGAGGGACGGGGGAGGGAGGTGAGGTCGAGAGCCATGGGGGATGTGTCTCCGGTTCGTGCGCGGAAGGGGGACGCGGGCTGCGGCCGGGCGCGCACCATACCCGCCACCCGGCAACTTGTGGGGTCCGTCCTGCAATCCCGGGGCGGAAGTGCCACGGCGTCGCGCGGACCGGAAGCCGAACCCGCGGGGCACCCGGCCCGGCGGGCCCTCCCCGGCCCGGCCCACGGGTGTTTGCCGGGCGAAAGGGTTGGCGAGCCTTCCCGATATGTCCCGGAAGGGCCTTCCGTTCATGGCGCCAGCAGCTCCGGGGCGTGGGCGGGTCCACGCACCGACATCAATCCCTGACAGGAAGGGCTCCTCCACGCGGACATCGCGGTCCGCCACGGGAGCGCTTTGCCCAGAGGTGTCCGTATGAAGTGGTTCGAGCGTGGCTCGTGGGTCGTCGCGTTGGTGTTGCTCGCTTCCACCCAGGCGGCCGCGGAGGGGAGCCGTCCCCTCAACCGGAGCCTCTTCGGCACGCGCGCCATCGTGGCGTGTGACCCGGTGGAGCAGTCGTGCGGGATGGCTGTCATCTCCTTTCCGAGCGGCGTCAGCGGATTGGTGCCCTATGGGCGCTCGGACATCGCGGTGGCCACCATGGCGCTGCCGTCGGTGGATGATGCCCAGGGCGTCATCGCGCGCATCGACGCGGGAGAGGCGCCCCAGGCGGCCATCGACGCGGTGCTGGCGCTGGACCCCTACGCGACCATCCGACAGCTCGCCGCGGTGAAGCTGCATCCGGACGGGAGCGTGACGACGGGGCAGCGCTCGGGCTCGGAGACGAGCGCGCACACCTGTGCCATCCAGGGCGCGACGTTCGTGGTGCAGGCGAACAACATGTCCACGCCGGACATGTGCACGGCCATGGTCGCGGGCTTCCAACGCGCGAAGGGCAGCCTGCCGCAGCGGCTGTATGCGTCGCTCGTGCACGGCGCACGCGCGGGCGGGGACAACAACGGCGAGCGCTCGGGCGTCATCCGGGTGTGGAACACCACGAGCGACACGGCGTTCTACACGCATGTCCTCGCGGAGGCGGTGGTGCACGGCAGCACGAAGGCGCTCCAGGAGCTGGGCGTGGAGCTCAACCGCTACCAGGGCACGCTCGCGGATGTGTATGCCCAGGACCGCGTGCCGCTGACGGCGGACATCGCGCGGGACGTGAAGCGGGTGCTGCGCAAGCTCGGGTACTACCGCGGGCCCATGGATGGGAGCTGGTCCGACGCGGCGGAGCAGGCGCTGTATGACTTCAACTGGAACAACCTTTTCTTCCTCAAGCCGACGGTGGTGGAGAACGGCACGCGGAAGATGGACGGGGTGCTGGTGAAGTTCCTGCGGGACGCGGACCTGGGCGCGCTGACGCGGGCGACGGCCTCGGCGGAGTGACACTGTCGGCTTCTCGTCACGGGCGGGTGGTGCTGGCACGTGGCCCCCCTGTCGTGAGAGAGGGTGTCCTCCGTGGCCCCTCTTTCGCGGGCCCCCAGGGGTGGAACGATGAAGCGTGCGGGACGCTGGCTGTCATCGCTGTGGCTGGCCGGATGCCTCGTGGGCACCGGGTGCTCGAAGAAGGAAGAGGCCCCGCCGCATCCGGCCGCCGAACTGCCAGCGCCCGATGACACTCCCGCGCAGCCCTCGGGTGCTCCCGAGGGTGCGGTTCCGCGGGGAGGTGGAGTCGCCGAGAAGCCGCCGGTGGCCGGGGGAGAGCTGCCTCCCGAGGAACCCGGAGCGGAGCCGTCGGGCGCGGGCTCGCCGTCGGGCGGCGCGGGCTCGCCGTCGGGCGGCGCGGCACCGGGCGGCGCGGGGACACCCTCGGGCGGTGGTAGCGCGACGGGCTCGGGGGGTGTCACTCCCGAGAACCCCAAGAACCGCGAGTGGACCACGGAGGCGGTGAGCCTGGACCGCAGGGACGTGCCGCAGGCCACGCTGCGCTCGGTGCGCGCGGGAGCCCATCCGGATTACGACCGCGTGGTGTTCGAGTTCGAGGGGGCGCAGTTGCCCGGCTATCGCGTGGAGTACACGAAGGAGCCCGCGGTGCAGTGCGGTTCGGGGAACCCGGTGACACTGGCGGGCAAGGGCCAGCTCCAGGTGAGCTTCACGCCCGCGAAGGCGCATACCGATGCGGGCGAGCCCACGGTGGCCACGCGAGAGATGAAGCCCGCGTTGCCGGTGCTGCTCGAGTTGGAGCGCACGTGTGACTTCGAGGGCGAGGTGACGTGGGTGCTGGGCAACAAGAGCAACGCGCCGTTCCGCATCCTCGAGCTGCGCGAGCCCACGCGACTCGTGGTGGACGTGAAGCACTGAGGCGACTGGTCCGAAGCGAGCCCGTGCACCGCCCTCCCACGGGCATGCGCGGGACCCAGTCTGTGATGCGGTGCCTCCACGGCCCGCCCCGATGCGGCAACAGCCCCACGACGCCTCCGCGGGCATCGAGCAACAGAGGGGCCCTTCACGCCCCGCCGCGCAGCTCCATCGCCAGCCGGTCGAGTCCCGCGAGCAACTCGCGGTGCTTCTCCCTGGCCGGCGCTCCGCCCGCGCGCAGCGCCATCGCCAGCACTCCGGGAAGGTTCATGGCCGCATCGCCGCGAAGCCGCTCGCGATACTCGCGCATCCAGTCCGAGGGCACGCGGAGCGACCAGTTGCGCTCGTCGATGGTGCCCGGCTCGTTGTACGTCTCCGGCATCCCGAGCAGGTCCGTGAAGAACACCATGACGTTGCGCGCGCGACTGGCGAACAGGTCCGCCAGCTTCGCCTGCGCGAGTCGCCCCGGGTCCGTCGCCAGCGCTCGCGCGAAGGCCTCACGGCGCTCGACCTCCGGGCACAGCCGCGTCGCCAGATAGTCCGCCTGTGCTCGCAGCGTCCCACGCCACTGCCAGTCGCCCACCAGGCGCCACAACGACTTCGTGTCGTGGTTGCCGACCATCATCCAGTCCTCGGCCGCCGCGTTCTCGCTGCGATACACATCCGCCGGGTTGCGCAGGTCCGCCTTCTGCGTGACGCGGAAGCGGCCCATCCCGTACCGCGCGAGCACGCGTCCCAATGGATACGGCATCGTGCTCAGCACCTCGCCCAGCAAATCCCCCAGCTCGCGACCATTGCGTCGTGCCGCGGCGACCACCGTGTCGAAGAGGACGCTGAAGCGCTCCACCTGCTCGGGCGTCAGCGACTTCACCTCTCCGTCCACGTAGCGAGGCACCGAGCGGTCCACCTGCTCCGGCGACACGAGCGCATAGCGCGCCAGCTCCGGATGCTCGGGCAGGTCGGGCGACGAGAACAGCCGCGCGCCCTGTTGGACGGCGACCACCGGGTCCCACTGGTTCGAGCGATACACCCAAGGACACACGAGCCCATGGGGATGGTCCAACCGAAGCCCGTCGTACTCGGCGAGCATCTTGTCCATCCGAGCATCCATGAAGCGCAGCACCGCGCCCGGACGGAAGCCCTGCGACGGTCCCTCGCCGCCCTCCATGAAGAACTGCTCCGGGTCCAGCACCGGGTAGTTCCAAGGCTGGCCGTCGGGGTTCGTGCGACTGGGCGGCGCGCCCATCAGGTACGTGCGCAGGAACAGTCCCTGCCACGCCCACGCGTCGCGAGGCGAGAAGCCAATCTGCAAATCGCCATAGAGCTTCAGGCGCCACGTCGCCGTCCGCTCCCGGAGCACCTCGTGCTGCGTGTGCACCAGGAACTGGAGGAACGCATAGCGCTCCAGCACGTCCCCATCCTGTGACTCCAGCGAAAGCACCCGAGCCGCCGCGGCGGACTCTTCACCCGGAGCTGGGTTCCACAGGCGCCCGTCCAGCGAGTCCGCCCAGGGCCGCCAGTCCGGTACCCCCTTCTCGTCGCACAACACCTCGAACAGCGCATCGCGCATGAGCCACGCACGGTGGCGCTGCCGGAAGGAGGTGAAGCGCCGGGACAGGTCCTGGATGGCGGCGGACGGCTTCGGCTCCGAGCGCTGTCGACGGAAGGACGCCCACGCCTCATCGAGCACCGCGAGCTGCGCGCGGAACGCCCATCGATAGCGCTCACCCGGATGGGCCTCCTGCGGCCGAGACTGCGCGAGCATCGCCACACGGCCGGCAGGCAGCAGCGAGCCCCACGGTTCGTTCTCCAGTGGCGCGAGCGCGACGTTCAGGACATTGCGCGAGAACAGGGTGCCGTCATACGGCGATGCGTTCGCCTCCGTGGTCTGCCCCTGTGGTCCCAGTTGGATGCCGGTGAAGCCCAGGGCGCGCGCTGACTCCAGGAAGAGCGCGGCGCCCTCGGAGTAGGGCGAGCCCCGTCCCGAGTCCTCGGACGGCAGGCTGGGGAAGCTGGGGTCGTGGATGCTCAGCACCAGGTTGCGGACATCGAGCGCGGCCAGGGCTTGGGTGACGAGTCGATGGTGGTCTTCAGGCAGCGAGGCTCGGGACATGGCGGATGACGACCGACCCTAGGTGCCCGAGCCGGACACGCCAACCCTTCATCCGGGTCCACGTTCAACATCCGTCCGAGGACGACACTCCGAGCGTGCTCGCGGACACCCGGAGCGGACCGGAGGTCACTTCTGCGGCGACTGGGGCACGGGGCGCGGCTCACCACCGCCACCCTGCGGCGGCCCGTGGTGCCCGGGGTCCTGGGGCGCTTTGAAGCGGAACACCTTGCGCAGCTTGCGTCCCATCCACGTCCGGCCATCCACCAGGATTTCGTACACCGTCGGAATCACCAGCAGCGTCAGCAGCGTGGACGTAATCGTGCCGCCAATCACCGCGCGACCCAGCGGCGCTCGGAAGTCGCCACCTTCGCCCGAGCCGATCGCCACCGGAATCATGCCCGCCACCAGCGCGAACGTCGTCATGATGATGGGGCGCAGACGGATGCGCCCCGCCTCGATGAGCGCCTCGCGCAAGGGCATGCCCTTCTCGTGGGACCACTTCGCGAAGTCGATGAGGAGGATGGCGTTCTTCGCCACGATGCCCATCAGCAGGATGACGCCGATGAGGCTCATGATGTTCAGCGTGTCCCCTGTAATCAGCAGCGCCCCCACCACGCCGATGAGCGACAGCGGCAGTGAGATGAGGATGGCCAGCGGGTCCAGGAACGAGCCGAACTGGATGACGAGGATGAGGTACATCAGCATCACCGCCACCCCGAGTGCGATGAACACCCGCGAGAAGACCTCCTCCTGGTCCGCGGACTCACCTCCCGTGGTCAGCTCGTAGCCCGCGGGCAGTTGCACCGTGTCCACCCGCGCCTGGATGTCCCGCATCACCTCCGTCAGCGAGCGCCCCTGCACGTTCGCCTGCACGTTGATGACGCGCTCGCGGTTGAGGTGCGTGATTTGCGCGGGGCCGAGCGCCTGCTCGATGCTCGCCACCTGCCCCAGTGGGATGAGCTGCGGCGTGCCGCCTGGCACCGCGCCCACCAGGATGGGCAACCGCGCCAGGTCATCCGGATTGTCACGCGCCTCCGGCGCGAGGCGCACCATGACATCGCGAGTCTCGCCAATCGGGTCCACCCAATCGCCCACATCCAAACCCGCGAAGGCTGGGCGCAGCACCTGCGCCACCTGCCCCACCGTCACGCCGAGCTGCCCCGCGAGCCCTCGGTTCAAGTCGACCACCAGCTCCGGCTTCTGGCCTCGCGTGGACAGGCCCACGTCCACCGCACCGGGCACCTGCTCCACCTCGCGCTGCACCTGCTGCGCGAGCTGGGTGAGCATCTTCTGGTCCGGGCCGCGCAGCTCGAGCTGTATCTGCTTGATGGCTCCGCCAAACCCCGACGTGAAGACAGACACCTTCGCGCCACCCACGGCCGCGAGTTCCTGGCGCAGCTTGCTGCCCAGCGCGTCCTGGCTCAAATCGCGGTCCGCTTTCGGCGTGAGCCGCACGTAGATGAGCGCCTGGTCCACACCCGGCGCACTCAGCGGCAGCGGCACGCCGATGGTGCTGTACGTATAGGAGACCTCGGGGTGCTCGCGGACGATGCGCGTCACCTCCTCCACCTTGCGCCGCGTGTACTCGAGGCTGGAGCTGGACGGCGTCTCCACCAGCAACTCCACCTCCGCGCGGTCGCTCACCGGCACGAAGCCGGCGCCACCCACGGTGCCCTGGAGCACCAGCGCGCCCACGAGCGAGCCCACCGCGACCAACACCATGATGAGCCGGTGGTCCAGCGCCCAGGCGATGACACGCTTGTACCGGTCCGCCTGCCGGTCGAACCACTCGTTGAAGCGCGTGAGGATGCGCGAGATGAAGCCCTTGCGAGCCCCCTTCTCCACCTGCGGGTCCGCCCAGTACGCGCTGAGCATCGGGTCCAGCGAGAACGAGACGAACAGCGACACCAGCACCGCGCAGGCGATGGTGAGCGCGAACGGCTTGAACCACTGACCGGCCACGCCGTACATGAAGGCCACCGGCACGAACACGGCGACGATGGAGAACGTGGTCGCCGACACCGCGAGCCCGATCTCCGAGGTGCCCTCGCGTGACGCCGTGTAGTGGTCCTTCCCCATCTCGATGTGGCGGACGATGTTCTCGCGCACCACGATGGCGTCGTCGATGAGGATGCCGATGGCCAGCGTCAGGCCGAGCAACGACATCGTGTTGAGCGTGAAGCCGAAGGCCCACACGCTGATGAACGCCGCCAGCACGCTCACCGGCAGCGCCAGCCCCGTGATGACGGTGGAGCGCCACGAGTTGAGGAAGATGAACACCACCAGCACCGTGAGCAGCGCGCCCTCGACCAGCGCGGACTGCACGTTCTCCACCGCGCTCTCCACGCGCACGCCCGCGTCGCGGACGATGGCCAGCTTCACGTCCGGAGGCAGCTTCTTCTGGAGCGCCTCCACGCGCGCTCGCACCGCGTCCGCGACCTCCGTGGTGCTGTAGCCCTTCGACTTGAGCACGTCGATGCCCACCGCCTGCGCGCCGTCGTAGAGCGCCAGCGTGCGAGGCTCCTCGGAGCCCACGAAGACGTCCGCCAGCTGTCCCAGCCGGATGGCCTGTCCGTCGCGCGTGGCCACGACCATGTCGCGGAACGCGTCCACGTTCTCCAGGCGTCCCTTGAGGCGGATGGACTCCTCCTCGAGCTTCGAGTTGATGCGCCCCACCGGCGCGGCCAGGTTCTGCGATTGCAGCGCCTGCACCACCTCCGCCAGCGAGACGCGCGCGGCCTGGAGCGCCTCGGGCTTGAGCTGCACCGTCATCTCGCGCTCCACGTCGCCGATGACGTCCGCCTGCGCCACGCCTGGCACCGAGCGCAGCTCGCCCACCACCAGTGGGTCCGCCACACGTGAGAGCGCCGGCACGTCGAGCCGCTCCGAGGTGAGCGTCAGCGAGACGATGGGCGCGTCCGCCGGGTCGAAGCGCGTGAGGACCGGCTCCTCCATCTCGCGAGGCAGGTCCGCGCGCTTGCTGGAGATGGCGTCGCGGATGTCCTGCGAGGCCTCCTGGATGTCCTTCTCGAACTCGAAGAACACCGTGAAGGTGGCCAGGCCGTCGGTGGCGGTGGCGGTCGTCTCCTTCGGGTCGACGCCGCTGATGGCGAAGATGGCGTCCTCGATGGGCTCGACGATTTCGCGCTCCACCGTGTCGGGAGAGGCCCCCGGGTAGACGATGGTGACGGCGATGACGGGCGCCTGCACGTCGGGGAACTCGTCCGTCTCGAGCTGCCATAAGGCGACGAGGCCGAAGACGACCAGCGTCACCATGGCGGTGATGGTGACGATGGGCCGCTTGATGGCGAAATCGGAGATGAACACGGAGTGTCTCCCGCGAGGAGGCGAAGGAACGGCGTGGGCTCAGGGCACGGGCTGCGTCGTGCCTTCGATGGAGCCTCGAGGGGACTGCGTGGGACGTGCACCGTCAGGTGACGACATCGGGGCGGAGCCCCCCTCTCCCCGTGAGGAGGCTTCCGGCGACGAGGAGGGAGCACGCTCACGTTCTGGCGGCATTCCCTCAGCAGGCGCGACTCCTCCACCACCCTGTGGAATTCCCCCTGCCGCGGGCGCGCCTTCACGGCCCGGAGCCGTCTGCCCACCCAACGTGGGCGGCTGAGCCCCGAGCGTGTCTTCACGCCCCGGAGCCGTCTGCCCACCCAACGTGGGTGGCTGAGCCCCGAGCGTGTCTTCACGTCCCGGAGCCGTTTGCCCACCCGACGTGGGCGGCTGAGCCCCAGGCGCAGCACCCACGCCGCTGGGAGTTGGAGGCTGTCCTGACGGCGCAGCGCCTTCGCCCTGCTGCGCGCCACCACCACCGACGCCCGGCCCCTCGTCCTCGCGTGGTGAATCCCCCTCACGCGGCGGCGAGACCTTCACCTGCATGCCCTCACGCACCTCATCGCGCGCCGAGCCGAGCAGCACCACATCTCCTTCCTGGAGACCCTGGCGCACCTCCACCCGCTTCTCGACGTCGTCGCGCAGCCCCAGCGTGACGCTCACGCGCTCCACCTTCTCGTCGCGCACGCGCAGCGCGGAGGGCTTGCCCTCACTGTCGTCGATGGCATCCAGCGGCACCGCCAGCGCGCGCACCGACTTCGAGGCGACGCGTCCTTCCGCGAACAGGCCCGCCAGCAACTGAAGATTCGTGTTCGGAATCGCGACGTAGATGCGCACCTGGCCCGTGTTCGGGTCCACCACCGGGTTGATGCGCTCCACCTGCCCGGTGAACGCGCGGTTCCCGTAGCCGGTGACCCGGAACTCCACGGGCGTCTGAGCCTTCACCTGGTCCAGGTTCGCCGCCGGCACGGAGGCCTCCAGCCGCAACGTGCGCGGGTCCACCACCGTGAACAACGGCGCACCGGGTTGCACCACGTCACCGGCGCTCGCCTGTCGCTCGCTCACGACCCCCGCGAAGGGCGCCACGACGCGCGTGCGTCCCAACTGCTCCTGCGCCAGCGCGTGACGCGAGCGCGCCTCCGCGAGCTGTCCCTTCGCCTGCGCCACCGAGAGCTGTGCCCGCTCGAAGTCCCGCTGGGTGATGACGCCCGCCTTGGCCAGCTTCGCGCTGCGCTCCTGCTCGGCCTCGGCCACCTGCAAGGCATTGCGCGCCGTCGCCACCGCGGTGCGCGCGGCGATGACCTGGTCTCGCAACGTCGCGTCGTCGATGCGCGCCAGCTCCTCGCCCTGCTTCACCACCTGGCCTTGCTGCGCCTCGATGTCGAGGATGGTGCCGCCCACCTGCGCGCGGACCGCCGCCGCGGTGCGGGCTTGAAGCGTGCCGGAGATACCGGGACCGGAGCGCAGCTCGCTCGCCTGGGCGCGCGCCACGTTCTCCTGTCCCAATGTCAGCACGGGCGGGGCCGGAGGCGCTGCCTCCTCCGAGCCCTTCGTGCATCCGGCCACCGCGCAGGCAGCCGCCAGCAGCACCCCTTTGATTCCGCCAGCGACCGTCCCTCTCATCCGTCGGGCTCGTCTCACCGCGCGTCTCCGTCCTCCGCCAGTCCCTCCCCTGCCCCTGGCGGGCCGGCTAAACGTGGTGTCGCTCTCTCGCCTCCGGAAGTCGGCTGTTCTTGTCGTCCGCCCCAGGAGACAAAGGCAGGCCGCCTGCTCCCGGGCACAGTGGGCAACCAGCCTCACCGAGCGGATGTGCGGTCCCCGCGTCCGCGACTACGGAGCCACCGGGATTTCGCTCATCAACAGCGTGCCCGCCTCGAAGTTCGAGGGCTGGCCACAGGTGGGGACCACCGTGCCCGACGAGCACGACACCGCCTGCGTCCCCGCGCGCGTCGTCTGCGAGCGGCAGCGCGCCCCCGCCGCGTCCCACTCCGCCTCCAGGCTCCAGCTCTCGGAGTCCTGCTGCACGCCCGAGGCGTCGTACAGGTTCACCCAGTTCCCATCCGCCGTGTACGACGTACCGTCGCCACAGAAGTCCGCGCGCACCATGCGCGTGCAGGCCTGGTGCAGCTCACCCAGGCTCTGTCCATTCACGGTCCCCGCCCAGGGGCGGTAGCCGAAGCGCACGCACTTGGCCAGGGCCGCGCCCTCGCACGCGAGGGTGAAGGACTGCGCGTCCTCGATCTTCGCGCCGCCGCCCGCCACGCCCTGCCGGTAGTCCCAGCGCCCCGTCAGCGCAATCGCCCCGAGCGCCGAGCCATCCGCCGCCTGGCACGCGGGCTTCCACATCCCCTCGTCGGCCGCGTAATAGGAGACGCGATACACCCAGACATCCGCGCTCGCGCTCGTCGCCGGCTGGATGTCATCGATGCGCAGGGGAACCGTGTCCCCGCTCCCGAGCTCCCCGACGAAGCGCGCCCCGAGGAAGTCCATCCCGGACACCATGCCGTGCGACGTCGCCCCGTGGAGGACGCTGCCGTCCAGCCACGTGTTCGACAGCGCGGGAGCCCCCGCGTCCGCGCGCTCGGCGCCCGCGAAGCGCACCGACACCAGCATCTGCCCCAGCTCCGTGCTGTTGAGATTGCGCCCGTTGAGGTTGCGGCCATTCAGGTTGCGCCCGTTGGGCGACGACAACTCGGCCACCTGGGTCCCCAGCGTCCGGGACTCCTCGACCTCCACCGCGCTTCCACAGCCCACCAGCCCGCAGGCAACGACCACCGCCCCCACCATCCGCCTCGCCACCATGCCCCGACCCTCCCCGGCCCTGCGCTACTGGACACAAGGTTCGCAGGAGCCTGCCCGCTCGCAAGGAGGAGTGATGAACCGATGACAATCGTCCCACCCTCGAGGGGGTGGCGAGCAGGCACGACAGGGTGAACGGGCGGTTCCAACGTCCTGTGCCGGGCCCCTCCCCGGACCCACACCCGCGAGAGATTCACAGCCTCGGTGAGGTCAGGTCCGCGCACACCCGCAGGCCCATCGTCACGTCGCGCAACGAGGGCTCGGGCAATTCGCGATTCGTCGAGCGCGCGGAGGTGGCCGCGAACGCGAAGCTCCCACCTCGCGCCACCGCGCGCCCCGGCTCCAGCCACGAGCGGGTCCACTCCCAGACATTGCCCGCCATGTCATCCACGCCGAACGGACTGCGGGACGCGGGGTGACTGCCCACCTCGTCCGGCCCGAAGCCTCCGGGCTGCTTGCCGTACGTCGTGTCGATGTTCGCGTCGTCCGGGCCCAGCCTGTCTCCGTGCGGGAACTCGCGCCCATCCACGCCGCGCGCCGCGCGCTCCCACTCGAGCTCCGAGCACAGCCGCGCCCCCGGCACCCGGCCGCTGAAGGACAGCCACGACACGTACGTCTCCGCGTCGGAGAAGGAGATGCCGCTCACCGGGAAGCGCAGCCAGTCCTGCGCCCCGCGTCGCGTGCGGTTCGCGTAGCGGATGGGCTCGTTCGCGAGCGCCTCGTAGGGCACGTTGCCGGGCTGGAAGCGCAGTCGCCAGACCCCCTCCACCTGGTCCAGTGCGAGGTGTCCCGCATAGCCCCCCGTGCCCACGCGAGGCGAATGCGCGGCACGTGACTCGGGGGACAGGGTCTCCAGGAAGACGAGCCAGTCCGCGTACGTCACCTCGTGACGCGCGATGAGGAAGCCCGGCACCTGCACCGCGTGCTGCGGCACCGCGTTGAAGAACTCGCGCACACTGGCGTCGGCGGCGCTGCCGAAGCGGACCTCGCCCGCGGGGACGAAGACGAAGCCCGAGGGAATCGAGCCCTCGCGGGGCAGGCGCAACTCCAGACGCCGCGCCTCGCCGCGATGCAGGAGCAGCGGCTGTGTCACCGCCTCGTGGTGCGGCGCGCGCAACGTGAGCCGATAGGCGCCAGGGGGCACGGAGACGTCCATCCAGGGCTCGGACTCCAAGGGCAGCGGCTCACCGGGCTGCTCGTTGCCGAGCGTGTCGCGCGTCAACGGACGCAGCTCCACCTGCACGTCGTGCGCGGCGACGCCCAGGGTGAGGCGGGCGGGGGCCGTCCAGCGCTGCCAGCGCTCACCCTGCGCGTCGTAGAGGCGCAGGCGCTGCAGCAGCGTGGGCACCATGGCCACCTCGCCGTCCTGCTCGGCCCACAGGGCGCGCTCGAAGAGGAAGTCCGCGAGCGCGTCGCGGACATCGGGCCGCTCGGGCGCGAGCGCGAGGGCCCGCTCGAGACGTCCGGCGACCCCGTCGAAGCGATGGCGCACCTGTGCGGCGCGCGCGACACTCTTGCCCCACAGTCGCTCCGCCTCGGGCTTCTGGCCGCTGCCATAGAGCCGGAAGGCCTCCGAGCGCTCGGAGTGGAGCAGGTCCTTGGTCTCCAGCGCGGACTCGAGCGACTTGCGCGCCTCCTCCAGCTCCGCGCGCACCTGACGCTCCAGGCTCCAGCGCTCGCGCAGCTTGAGGCCGCCGTACACGAGGCCGAGCGAGAGGACGAAGCCCACCACGAGCGCGTGGCGCAGACCGCGGCTGCGGATGAGCGTGCGGCGGGAGGCGCGCAGGAAGTCGCGCTCGCGGCGGTTGAGTTCGGCCACGTCCAGCACCGCCGCCTCGGCGAGCTGACGTGAACCCCAGAGCAGCTCGCGCGAGTGGTGGTGTTTCTCCCAGTGGGCCGCGGCCGTCTCCAACAGCGCCTGGACCTCGCGCCGCTCGGCGGCCTCGGTCAGCCAGTGCGCGAGTGAATCCCAGCCCGACAGGAGCGCCTCGTGGGCCAGCTCGTAGGACGTGCCCTCTGGCGCTTCGCGCGCCACGAGCAGGCGCGCGCGGACCAGGGCCTCGAGCGCGGCCTGGTAGCGCGGGTCGTCTCCGGCGAGCTCACGGTCCGTCTTGCGCGCGCGGGTTCCGTCGGCGGTGACGAGTCGGAGCAGGACGCCTCGCGCCGCGACGCGCTGGTCTGGCAAGAGGCGCTCCACCGCCGCGTCCGCGTGTCGGGCCAGGGCGCCGGCCACGCCGCCCATCGAGTCCAGCGCGGCCTGGGTAATCATCTGCGTCTTCGTATCGCGGGCCTCCCACAGCTCCGCGAGGGCGAACTGGAGCAGCGGCAGGCCACCCTCGGCCGCGGCGGTGACGAGCGCGTCGACGAGGGTCTCCGACTCGAAGCGGACACCCTTCACGCGCGAGGGGCCGGTGACGGCCTCGCGGGTCTCCTCGGCGGTGAGGGCGCGCAGGAGGTACAGCGCGCGCGGGACTTCGGCGCCCAGGCCGGGCACTGCGGTGAGCCGGGTGAGGAAGTCGCTGCGACTGGAGGCGAGCAGCCGCACCCCGCTGGCGCCCTCCGCGAGGCTGCCGAGGGCCTGTCCCGCGAGCGCCGCCTCGTTGGGCTCGGCGAGCGTCGCCAGCTCCTCGAGTTGGTCCACGTAGACGAGCAGACCCTCACGGGCGCCCAGACGGGCGCGAAGGCGTCGGGCGAGGCACGCGGGCTCGGCGCGCAGCGCCTCGGCGAGGAGTTCCTCCTCGGTCGCGAGGAGTGAGGCGAGCGCGGCGGAGAGCGCGACCAGGGGCTTGCGTCCCGGGACGAGGCGGACGGTGTGCCAGCGCCGGCCGTCCTCGAGTCCGCCCTCGATGACGGCGGGGAGGATGCCGGCGAGGCACAGGGAGGACTTGCCGACGCCGGAGTCGCCGGTGATGAGCAGGAAGGACTCGCCGCGCAGGCGCTCCACGACGGCGCGACACTCACGGCGGCGGCCAAAGAAGAGGGCGCGGTGCTCGGCCTCGAAGGCGCGCAGGCCGCGATAGGGATTGCCCTCGGGGACGTGGGTGGGCGTGTCCTCGCGGGACAGGGTCTCGAGGGCCTCGAGGAGCTGGGCGGCGGAGGCGAAGCGCTCGGAGGGCTCACGGCGCAGGCAGCGGTCGATGATGGCGGCGAAGGTCGGGTCCACCTGCGGGGCGACCTCGCACAGCGGCAAGGCATCCTGGGTGCGCACGACATGGGGCAGCTCGCGCCAGACGACGTCCCGGTAGGGGCCTCGGCCCACGCACAGCTCGTAGAGGACGATGCCCAGCGAGTACACGTCGCTGCGGGCCGACAGGTCCTCGCCGGCCCAGGCCTCGGGGGACATGTAGTACGGCGTGCCGACGAGGGCGCCCTGGGGCAGCGAGGGCAGGAAGACGCCGTCGAGCGAGCGGGCGGAGAAGTGCGGATTGAGCTCCGGGTCCAGATCCATCTGGAGCTCGGGGGGCGTGGTGGTGCGCGCAGGGGGCACCTCGTCGCCCACGGCGCCGTCGAGCAGCTTGGCGAGGCCGAAGTCGAGCAGCTTCACGGCGCCGCTCTCGGTGAGCACGGCGTTGCCGGGCTTGATGTCTCGGTGGAGGACGCCACGGCGGTGGGCGGCGCTGAGGCCCCGGGCCAGGTCCCTGCCGATGGCGAGCACCCGCTCCCAGCGCAGGGGTTTGACGAGCCGGTCCAGGCTGACGCCGCGGATGAACTCGGAGATGAGGTAGGGCTGTTCGTCGAGTTGTCCCACCCGGTAGAGGGTGACGACGTTGGGGTGCTGGATGCGGGCGGCGGCGCGGGCCTCGACGAGGAAGCGCGCCAGGGCATTGGGGCCGAGGGCGGGGATGAACTTCACCGCCACGGGCCGTTCGAGCAGGGTGTCCTGGGCCAGGTACACCCGGCCCGTGCGTCCTCGGCCGATGGGCCGAACGATTCGGTACTCGTCGAACTCCTCGGGAGGAGTCCACGAGTCTGGCGGCCGGGAAGTGGCGGGGGTGCCCACTCCCACGGGCTAGGCATCCGGACGTCCCGCGGCAACCCTTGCCCCGCCCGAAAGGGCAGGAGCGCGCCGGGTGAGACCACCCGATGTCGGGTGGTCATCACTTCCCGCCGGTGGGAGGTGTCAGCCTTCCTGCCCGTTCGGCTTACGCGCCTTGCTCGGCTTGAGCATGTTTCGGATCTTGTTCTCCAGGTCCGAGGGCAGGCACGGCTTGGCGACGAACTCGTCGGCACCGGCCTCGCGGGCGTGCTCGGCGTTGCCGGCGAGCACGTGGCCCGTCAGCGCCATGACGGGGATATCGCGGGTCCGAGTGTCCTGTTTGATACGTCGGGTCGCCTCCCAGCCGTCCATGACGGGCAGGGACAGGTCCATGAGGATGATGTCCGGCTCGCTCGACTGGGCCTTCGCCACCGCCTCGACGCCGTCCCGAGCGGTGTCGACTTCGAAGCCGACGAACTCCAGGTATTCCGCATACATCTCGCGGGCATCGTCGAAGTCGTCGACGACGAGGATGCGCTTGCGGTTCCCGGGGGACACGGCCGCAGTCGCGTCCGGCACCTGCTCTTCCGAGGTCTGGGCGGCCGTGCGCTTCATGAAACAGGTGCCTCGCGTGTAGGGAAACAGCGGTGGACACGACAATCTATGCACGCATCCGTCGTCGCGCCCACCCCACATCGCCCCAAGGGGCACCCCACCACCGTTCAATGCAGAACGGTGGTGCACGACGTGGCCCTGTGTCGCGGGGTTCAGTCGTTGGAGATGTAGACCTGGATGCGGTGTTGCTCATTCGGCGGCTGACCTGCGGATTCGATTCGGGCAACGAGGGTCCGTCCGTCAGGAGTGATTACGAATCGGGACGCGGGATTGGGCGTCAACCCGGGTGGCGGACGAAGCAGGCCCTCGAGTGGAACCCATTCGCTACCGACGAGCTTCCTCATGTGCAGCGTCTCGGGCTGCCCAGCGGCCTCTGGCTCCCCCAGGAGGACCACCAGCGCCCCGGAAGAATCCAGGGCGAAGCGGCGCACTTCAGCCCGCGCCCCACCGGGGAATCGTTCCTCGAAGGCAGTGCCAAGCTCGCGCCATGCAGTGCTCCGCCACTCCCAAACATCGATCTCCGCCGCATCATGGATCGCCACGAGCGGGCGACCAGGAGCCCCCACACCCCAGGCCCACCCACTCGGGTGCCCCAGCGACGAAGCAGCGCTCTTCCATTCGCCCTGACTCCACCAGCGCGTCTCATAGCGAATGGTATCGCCTGCGGCATTCATCTCTCCCCAGATGACAACCGGGTTCCCGCCTTCATCGAGTTCCATCGCCGTCGATGCCACACCCCAATTGTCTGCCGGCCGGAACAGGCCGCGCTGAAGCCAGGTTGTGCCGTCCCATTCATAGACGAAGAATTCCTCGCGAATCGCGAAGCTCACGAACCAGCGCCCCGCCCCATTCGTTCTCAAGGAGAGTCCCCAACAGTAGGTTTTCGGGGCACGAATCACGCCTCCCATCGAGACCCATTCACTCCCGGTCCACCGTCGGACATGAACTTCTCCCAATTCATCGTCGAGCCATCCCACCACCGGGTGCTGAGCCTCATCCAGGCGCGCGTTGAAAGAGGAGACCCTCCCAGCAACCCTCAGTGGAGTTCCGCCCATCAATTCCCAGGCAGCGCCCGTCCATTGATGGATGAACACGCCTCCGCTGCCGCTGTCGCCCCATGCGACAAGGGGCATTCCCGAGGTCTGGGCGAGCACCTCGGGAAAACTGGGGGTGCTGTACTGGGGAGGGGCGCTCGCGAGCGCATTCCCCAGCGGGAGGAAGCCAGGAACCGTCCAGCGCCATTCATCACCTCGCTGAATCGAGTTTCCAGCCAAGTCTGTCACCGAGACGTCCAGCACCACCTGAATTGCAACATCCTTGGGCAGCCGGCCCACTGGACTTATCGTCACGCCCCTGCCGTCAGCCGACAGAGTCACGTCCCCAGCGACGATTTTTGAATCTACCTCCAGCCGAACGGAGCCTGCATGAACCGTCTCCGGCTCAAGCGCCTCCGAGAACTCAACGCGAACCACCTGACCTGCTGGGACACTCAAGTCGCCTGGAGCGGGGACGCGCGACATGAGAACCGGCGGTGTCCTATCCACCGTCAACTGACTTGGCTCGCTCAGGGACACATTGCCCCCCAGCGTCGTCCGCACGCGCAGTTCGTGGTCCCCTTCAATCAACGCCTGGGTATCCAGACGCAGCTTGTACGGAGGCAGCATCGTCTCTACCGCACTGCCATCCACCAGCAACTCCACCTTCTCTGGTGAGGCCCCAGTCAGTTCGGCCTGGACGTCGACACCGCCGTTCGTCGTCTGTCGGGACAGGATGAGGCGTGCCCCCACGGTGGGTACCCCAGCGTCGGGCACCACTATCGGAGGCTCCTCCACATGGATGCCTGGGATATCGATACAGGCCCCCCAGAGGAGCCCGAGGGAGACGACGGCAAGACGTAATGTGGAATGACGCATGATGTAACCAGAGGACAGTTTTTCGTTCCATCGATGCCAAGCCTCGCTCCACGCGCTGAGCGCCCCGCAGGACCCGAGCGCATGGACGCCGCAGGATGTGGCCTGTGTCGTGAACTCAGTCGTTAGAGATATAGACCTGCATGAAGTAGTGCGTCGGCGGAGCATGAGCTGCTTCGACTCGGGCTACGATGAACCGCCCTGCGGGAGTCACTCCGAATCGGGGCATGCCCGAGGAGCGTGAAGGACGCAGTACGTAATCGAGGGGTGCCCAATCCCCCTCGACGAACCTCCGGAAGTGCAGCGTGTCGGGTTGTCCTGCACTTTCGGATTCCCCCAGCAGGACCACCAGCGCACCCGAAGGGTCCTCGACGAAGCGATGTACTGCCGCGGGTGCGCCTCCAGGAAAGCGCTCCTGGAACGAGGTGCCCAGCGAAGACCAGGACACGCCATTCCATTCCCGAATCAGGGCGCCTGTTTCAACAAGTGTCGCAGCAAGGGGACGCCCCGCGACGCCCACCCCCCACGACCACATTCCCAGTGCGTTGAGCGCTGAGGGATTCGACACCCACTCGCCCCCCTCCCATCGTGCCTCACGATAGCGGTCCACACCCATCACATCTCGCTCTCCCCAGATGACAAGCGGTTGTCCCGCAGCATCGAGTTCCATATAGGCAGCCATGACACTGGAGGTCTCTGCCACCGGGAACAGTCCTATCCGGCCCCAGCTCGCTCCATCCCATTTCCAGACAAGGATTTCCTGGCGAGAAGCGAAGCTCATGAACCACTGTCCCGCTCCATCCGTCCGCATCGAGAGAGCCCAGAGATAGGGCGGAAGGCCACGAATCGCGTCGCCCATCGTCCTCCACTCGCTCCCAGTCCAATAACGGACGTGGATTTCAGAGGCGAGATCATCAATCCAGGCAATCACTGGATGCCCTTCAGTATTCAACTGGGCATTGAGGTATCTAGACGCATCCACGTTCTTCATGGGCGTTCCAAGAAACTCCCATGCTTCACCCGTCCAATGTCGGACGAACACACCCCTGCTGCCGGTATCGGCCCAGGCCACAATGGGCAATCCAGATGAGGGGATAAGCATCTCAGGAAAAGCAGGCGTGCTTTCCGCGGGCGAGTCTGTCGAGAACGAGTTCCCCAGTGGGAGAAAGCCTGGCATGGTCCAACTCCAGCCATCCTCCTCGCGCTGAATCGGATTCCCAGCCAGGTCAGTCACCGAAGAATCCAGCACGACATGGACTGCGACATCCCTGGGCAACCGGACCCTCGGATGAATCGTCAGCGCTCTCCCATCGATGGACAGCTCCACATCCCCAGCGAGGTCCCTCGACTCCGCCGTCAACCGAGCGGAGCCTCCATGAATCGTCGCCGGGTCGAGCGCTTCTGAGAATGAAGCTCGAATCACCTGCCCCGCTGGAACATGACGCTCACCAGACACAGGGCTTCGTGACACGAGGATTGGCGAAGTCCTATCGACCCTGAGTGGTCGAGGCTCGCTCAGGAACACCTGCTCGCCCAATGACGTCCGCAAGAGCAGTTCGTGATCGCCCTCCACCCATGCATGGGTCTCCAGACGCAATCTGTACGGCGGAAGCATCGTCTCCACCGATTTGCCATCCACCAACAGTTCCACGCGCTCCGGGATTGCCCCCCTCAGTTCCACGTGAAGGTCAACGAAACCGTTGGTCACGGACCGAGACAGAAAGAGCCTCGACTCAATCGTGGCGCCTCCGGCGTCGGGTACCTCCTCCCCAGGAGGCTCCTCAACCGCATGGATTCCTGGAATATCGATACAAGCTGCCCATAGGAACCCAAGAGAGACCACCGCAACACGAAGTGAGCAATGAAGCATGACTGGACTAGAGGGCAATTCGCGTTCCATCCAAGCGCGAGTCCTCCCTCCTGCACTTCCAAGGGAGGAGTGATTCCTGACGCATCAGAGATAGCAGGTGGAGTTCTCACTTATCAGACCTCCGTCCAGGCCCCTGGACTGTTCTCCGATACCCGACCCTCCGGACCAGGAAGGGACACCACAAACAACAACGCCCCCGTGGAGAATCCACAGGGGCGCCATCGTCAACAGCGGCTACCTTCAGACGGGTTCGTCGCTCCGCAGTTACCGCACCGAAGCGGGAAGAGGAGCCGGCTGGACCGCGAGCCCGTTGATCGCGAGGTCATTCACGATGGGCTGCCCCCAAATGCTCTGGTAGGTCCCGACAACACCGTTGCGCGGTAGATTCGAGAACTCGATCGAGATCTTCGCTTGGCTTGGCTGCAGACCACCCGCCAGGGTCGTCCGGAAGGTGAACGCGTAGCGCGTGCTGTAGCCCGACGTGAAGGGAGGATAGATAGGCTCCTCCGGCCGATCCCACTGGGTCACATAGGGGCCAACCGGTTCCGCAAGGAACAACGGGAAGCCGTTCCTGCTGCCCTTCTCTCCCGTCGCAGTGGCATCCGCCACGTTGTCGAGGGGATTGTCGAAGAACACTTGGACGCCCCCCGCTGCAGGAATCGTCACGGGAGCACTGAAGTTGATGTACACCGTTTCGCCATCATTCAGCGCGGGGACGACTCCTACCTGACTTTCCTGATACCGCGCCTCGACGATGGTCACCGGCGACGGCGTACCCGGCTCACCTCCGAAGAAGGAGGCGTGGTTCTGGTAGACCTCGCCCGTCTCCACGGAAGCAGCGCGCAGGTCGATGTTGTACTCCTTGCCCACCTGAATCGCGTTGCCAGCCGGAGTGATGGTCGCGCTGTAGCCACCGTTCCCGACGGTCACCGTGACGGGCAGCGACTCCTTGAAGTACTCGTCCGTCAGGCGCGCCAGCACTGAGCCCTGCTGCACGGGCTGGTTGAAGTACAGGTAGATGGGCTCGCCCGGACGCACCATGTTGTTCAGCGGGTGGAGCGTCGCGGCAGCACGCAGGGCCGCCACGTTGCTGCCCTCGATGGCCAGCCGATTTCCCGTAGGACGTGACGCCGGCAGGTTCAGGATGCGCGTGGTGCCGACCGTCACCACGGACGCGGCCGTGTACGTGTCCACGTAGCCGTTGATCTCCGGGACGCCGTCGTTGTTCGAGTCCGTCGGCGCCACCCAGAGGCGGTACTGGCCCGTCTGGCTCGTGAAGCGCGCCAGCTCCTGCGCGGAGGGGATGTTCTGGAACTGCAGCACGCCCTGGTCGTCCGACGTCGCCTCCACCACCACCGTGCTCATCACGCGCGTGGTGTTGTCACCGTTCGACAGCACCACCGTGCCGGCCGGCGAGGCTTCGAGCGTCGCGCGCACGTTCGCCGCGGGACGGCCCTGCGGCGTCACCAGCAGGAAGCGCAGCGAGCCGTCCAGGCGCGTCAGCGTCACCGGACCGAAGCTCACGTTCGCGTTGTTGATGGGCACGTTGCCCGCCGACGACGGAACCGTCGAGGTGGCTCGCAGCGTCGCGTAGCCCGTCTTCGTGAACGTCAGCAGCACCTGCGAGCCCGCCGGGACACCCTTGAACTCGAAGTTGCCCTTCGCGTCCGTCGTCCCCGCCAGCGGCTCCTCGGAGCTGCCAATCGTGATCTCCACCGACGCATCCGCCAGCGGCTTGAGGTCCGTTCCCAACACCTGGCCCGACACCGTGCCCTTCGGCGTCGCCGGCGTCACCACCGTCACGGTGTCCGGCTCACGGATGCCGTCCGCGATTCCGTCCCCGTTCTCGTCCTTGAAATCGTCTCCACACCCGAGCGCCAGGAACGGCACAACGGCCATGACCAGATGCTTCTTCATCTTCCCCACCTTGTATTGGATTGGCTCTGACGCCCCAAAACCTCGAAAGAGCGCGCATCGGACACTCTCCGACCCGGGCCCTCCTCGTCAAGAAGGCGACAGTCGCGGGTGCATCGCCACTCGGCGGCATGCCCCTGCCGATCACATACCTCCCGGGTCCGACAGCGGGGTCCATCCAGACCCCGATGGGTTGACTCTCATCCGCTGAGACGCGGTACCTGAGCGGATGGCTGATACGTTGCCCGCATGGTGGATGTGAATGAACCGTGTCTCGGCTGTGCCATCACTCGCGGTGAGCATCGCCCTGTCGGGGGCATCCTCGCGCGGGCTCCCGGGCTCGTGCTGCATGGCGTCGCGGGCCCCAGCCCCGTGCCGGGGTGGGTGGTCATCTCCAGCGAGCAGCACGCCCGTGCCTGGTATGAGCTGGATGACGCGACTTCCCGAGAATTGGGTGCCTTCGCGGCTCGCGTCATGAGGGCCCAACGTGAGGTGCTCGGCGCCGAGCACGCCTATGCCTTCGCCATTGGCGATGTGCTCCGGCACTGCCACCTGCACCTGGTGCCTCGCTTCGCCGGCACGCCCCAGCGGCTGTGGGGACGCGCCGTGTTCGACGCCCCTCCCGCCGACCACCTGCCCAAAGAGGAGTTGGAGGCCGCCGCTCGCGCCCTGTCCGCCGCACTGTCCGGCTGAGGTCCCTGCTCGGGAGGACGTGCTAGACCCACCCGCTCCTTCCTCTCGAGAGGTCCCGCCCGTGTCGTCCGAGCCTCGCAACCGCGTCCTCGAGAAGATGCTCGAGCGCCTCTACGCCGCGCTCGCCTCCGGCCCCAGCCTCAACTGCCGCCCCCACCACAGCCGCCAGCGCCTGGACCTGGCCACGCTGACCCGCCTGGACGGCACCGCGCCCCACGCCGTGCTGGCCTCGCTCCTCGGGGACAAGGCCACGGTCCGGCTCGCGGTGAAGCCTCCCGAGTCCAAGGGGCGTCTGACCGCGCCCGGCGGCACCAGGGCCACCTCGGCTCGCCTGGCCGCCGAAGCGCGCGACGCGAGCTCCGCCCCACCTCGTGCGGCGAGAGTCTCGACGCGCCCCCAGGACGACGCCAGCGACGAGCTCACCACCCCGGTGGAGGAAGCCTCGGCCCCTGATGCGATTGGAGCCAGCAACGCGCTCGCCGCATCCACCCGCCCCACAGTCGACGAGAGCGCCCCGGCGCTCATCAACGACGAGCGTGCCTCTGAGGCCGAAGGCCCCGACGACCGCGCCTCGCCCACCCGCGCCGAGGAGGAGCAACAGGCGCTCCTGCGCAAGCTCGCCGCCATCGTCGAGGACGCGCGCATCTTCGAGCAGGACACCGGCGCGCATGTCCTCCACGTCGGCTTCCCACTGCTGCAGCTTCCCCCAGGTCCCAAGGACAAGCGCGGCTTCGGCACCCGGCGCATCCTGGCCCCCATCGCCTTCGTCCCCGTGCGCATCACCCTCAAGAAGGGACGCACCCCTTCCGTGGAGCTCGAGGGCGCCGAGGACGGTGTCGACCGCGTCGCCCCCAACACCGCCCTGCTCGCCTGGCTGGAACAGCAGACGGGCCAACGCTTCAACGCGCTCTTCGCCGACGAGACGGGCGAGGACCCGTGGCGCGAGGTCAACGAGCTGGTCGCCCTCGTCTCCAAGGCCTTGGAGCTGCCCACTCCCGAGCCCTTCACGTCCCAGGCGCCCCTGTCCGCCGTGCCCCGCCCGGACGAGGACAGCGCCTCACGCGCCTCCATCCTCCCCAGCGCCGTGCTCGGCCTGTACCCGCTGTCCAACCAGAGCCTCGTGGACGACATGCGCGCGCTCGTGGACGGCGAGCCCGTCGACGGGCCCCTCGAGAGCTTCCTGCGCGTGGACGTGTCACTCGACCCACCCGCCCACCCAGGCGGCGGCGAGCGCAACCTAGAGGGACTCAAGCGCGCCGAGGACGAGCGGCTCGTCACCATCGCAGACCCCTGCCAGGCTCGCGCGGTGCGCCTCGCGCGCAGTCGCCGGGGGCTCGTCATCCACGGGCCGCCAGGCACCGGAAAATCCCAGACCATCGCCAACGCCATCGGAGACCATCTCGCCCGGGGTGAACGGGTGCTGTTCGTCTGCGACAAGCGCACCGCGCTCGACGTGGTGAAGCACCGCCTGGACCACCTGGGCCTCGGCAACCTGTGCGCCGTCGTGCACGACGCCCAGCGAGACCAACGCGACCTCTACATGGGCATCCGCGAGCAGCTCGACACGCTGGCGGAGACGCGCACCGACGCCGCCGTCCCTCGCGAGCTGTCCCGCGTGGACACGGAGCTCCAGTCGCTCCACGACGAACTCACCACCGCCGAGCACGCCCTCTCCGCACGCCCCGAGGACGGCTCCGCCCCGTCCTTCCACGAGTTGGTGGGCCAGTGGCTCGGCCTCGAGCCCCCCGCGGCGCTCACGCCCGCCACCGCGTCACTCACCTCCGCGCGCCTCGCCGACGTCTCCATTCGCGAGCGGGAGACACGTGAGGTGTTCGAGCGCGCCCTCAAGGAGGACTACCCCGACAATCCCTGGCGCGAAGCCCTGGGCGTCGACCTGGCCACCTACCTCGCCACGCCACTCACCACCTGGCGCGAACGACTCGGCGCCACCGTCGAGGCGGCCCGTGACGCGGACGCGCTCGCCTCGCCGGACATCCCGGCCTTCGGCGCGGAGCCGGAAGCCGAGGGGCTCGCTCGCGCCCACTTCGCCGAGCAGCTCGCCCCCGTGTTGGAGACCACGAGCCCCGAGTCCCTCGCTCGTTGGGCCTCGGCCTCCGCGGACACAGTGCACAACACGAAGGCCCAGCTCGAAGGTCTGTCCCCTCAAATCCAGGTGCTCTCCGAGGGCCCGCTCGACACCGAGCTCGCGCTGATTCATCGCGAGCAGCCGCAGGCCCTGGGCGCACTGTCCACCGCGCTCGCCACGTTGGGCGCGTACCTGGGCATCGCTCGCAAGTGGTACGCGTTCTTCTGCTTCGCCCGGAAGGCCGGCGCACGAAAGGTGCTCCAGCAGTTCGGCCTCACCCTGGGCGCTGCTACCGCCGAGCGCGTCCGTCACTTCCTCACCGGCGCTCGTGCACGCGCGCTCCTGGGCGAGTTCCACCGCGCCACCCTCGTCCCCTCCGCCACCTCCGCGAGCCTGCCCGACGAGACCCTCTCCCGAGATTTGCGCGCCCACGCCGCGCTCTTCGAAGTCCTCGGTACACTGGACTCGACACCCCGGCTCGCCTCGTGCCGCGACGCCGTGCGCAGGGCGCTGACGACGGACGCCGCGACGCGCACCACACTGCTGGCGGGACTGCGACGCTCCGCCGCCCGGGGCGCGGCCGTGGCGAAGCTGGAGAAGCGGCTCGCAGAGACAGGGCTGTGCTCCTCCGAGTGGCTCGCCCTCCGTGCACACGAACTGCGCGCCGGTGCCCTCTTCACCCCCGTCGCCACCGCGCTCCAGTCGCGAGGGTCCACGGTGGAAGGGATGCTGCGGCTGCGCTCACTTCTGTCAGGCATGCCCCCAGAGTTGGCGGCCTCGGTCGAGTCGCTCGCGCGCCTGGGCGCGGACGCGGAGACAGGCTGGACGGCCGTGCTCAAGGCCACGCTCGCCGCCGAGGTGACCACCCGCCTGCGCGAGGACCCCACCCTCCAGCACGTCGACGCCGAGCGCACCCAGGCCACCCAGGCGCGCTACCGCGTGCTCGAGGAGAAGAAGCGCGGCCTCGTGCGCGACGCCATCCTCCACCGGTGGACACAGCGCCAGCGTGAGCGCCTGCTCGCGGCCAACGGCGGTCGACTCAACAGCCAGGGCGCGGAGCTGCGCCGACGCCTCATGCTGCGCGGCGAGCGCGCCATGCGCGTGCGGCAGGTCATCGCCACCGGCCTGGACATCGACGGCGGAGACCCGCTCTTCGACGCCCGCCCCGTGTGGATGGCCAGCCCCCAGACGGTGGCGCAAATCTTCCCGCGCCGCCCCATCTTCGACGTCGTCATCTTCGACGAGTCCTCACAGTGCCGACTGGAGGAGGCCCTGCCCGTGCTCACGCGTGCCCGGCGCGTCGTCATCGCGGGAGACCCGAAGCAGCTGCCGCCCACGCGCTTCTTCGAGTCCGCCGTGGTGCAGAGCCAGCAGGACTCCGAAGCCGAGACAGAACAGGGCCTCTTCGAGGAGCAGCAGTCCGAGGTGGAGGACCTGCTCTCCGCCGCCCTCAACCTGGACATCGACCAGTGCTACCTCGACGTGCACTACCGCTCGCGGGACGCGGACCTCATCGCCTTCAGCAACGAGCACTTCTACGACAAGCGCCTCCAGGCCATCCCCGCCCACCCCTCGCACCGCGCGCCGCACGCCGCCCTGCGCCTGCTCCCCGTCGGCGGCACCTATGAGAAGCGCGTGAACCTCGTCGAGGCGCGCGCCGTGGGCCAGCTCGTGAAGGAGCTGCTCGCCCGACCCGAGCCCCCGTCCATCGGCATCGCCTGTTTCAATCTCTCGCAGCGCGACGCCATCACCGATGTGCTCGATGAGCTCGCCGCCGAGGACGCCGCCTTCTCCACCCGACTCGCCGCCGCGCGCACGCGTCGGGGCGCCGGCTCCTTCGAGGGCCTCTTCGTGAAGAACCTGGAGAACGTCCAGGGCGACGAGCGTGACCACCTCATCATCAGCACCACCTACGGCCCAGACCGACAGGGCCGCTTCTACCGCCGCTTCGGACCGCTCGGCAGCTCGGGCGGAGGACGACGCCTCAACGTGCTCGTCACCCGCGCGCGGCAGCAGGTGCACCTGGTCACCTCCATCCCCCGCGACGCGTACACCGCCCTGCCCCCCGTGGAGCCCGGCCGGCAACCCAACGGCGGCTGGCTGCTCTTCGCCTACCTCCAGTTCGCCGAGTCCATCTCCCAGCCCCAGCGCGCCCCCACGCCTGAGGCCGCCACCCGGGAGCTCATCGTCCACGAGCGGGAGACCGACGCAGGCTCCACGTTCGCTCGCGCGCTGGCCCACCACCTGGCCCGCCGCCACCAGGTCTCCTCCGACGTGCACTGGGGCAACGACGGCTTCTGCGTGGACGTGGCCCTGCACCACCCCACTTCGCCCGGCGACGTCACCGTGGGGCTCCTGTGCGACGGCACCCGCTACCCCAAGGCCGCGGACCGCGTGGAGTGGGACCTGTTCCGCACCGGCGTGCTCGAGGGCCAGGGCTGGAAGCTCGTGCGGCTCTGGACGCCCCACTTCTTCCGCGACCCGGAGGGCGCCACCACCCAGGTGCTCCAGCGCGTGGGTGAGGTGCTCATGCGCCAGCCCGCCCCGCCCACCGTGGACGCCCCCGACAAGCGCGCCCTGCACTGAGCCCGCACCTCAGGGCGCCCCTGACTTCACCTCCGGAGTCAGCCACAGGTCGCCCAGCACGAGCTCCAGCGCCTCGAAGGGCTCGGCCCGCACCCGCTCGTCTCCCGAGTACGTGCCGAGCTCCACCCACCGCTCCCCGTCCCGTCGGAACACCTCCAGCGTGCGCGCCTTCGGGTCCACCAACCACACGTGGCCCACGCCCTCCCGCGCGTAGATGCGCTTCTTCTTCGCCCGGTCCAACGAAGCCGTGGAGGGCGAGAGCACCTCGCAGACCCAGTCGGGCGCGAGATTGAAGTACGGTACATCCGGGATTTCAGGCATCCGCTCCCGCCGCCAGCCCGCCAGGTCCGGCACCAGCACGTCCTTGCGGAAGTGAAGCTCCGGCTCTGACAGGAGCCACCACCCACCGGGCCCGCCTCGCCCTCGGTGGAACGGATTGAACAGCTCCGCCAGCAATGCCGTGTGCGTCACCGCATGCGGACTCGCCGGCCGGGGCATCACGATGAGCTCCCCGTCGACGATCTGTCCGACCACATGCTCCGGCAGTGCGAGCAGGTCCTCGTACGTTGCCGGCCGCTTCGGTCCATCTCCCATCGCCTTGCTCCTCCCACCGCCTGCTCCCCACCCCTCCAACATCCGCGCCGCCTCCCCGAAGTGGAACCCCACCCCATACCGCGTGTCCACTCATTCCTACTTCATGGGTCTGACATCTGAACCCCCACCCAAAAGCCCCCATGGACCTCCCATTCCATAGAGGGAAGAATGTCGCCGTCCCATGGTTCCCTCACGCTCTGGCCTGCTCGTCCTGTCGCTCCTGCTCCTGTCCTCCCCCGCGTGGGCGGACAACAACGCCGACGAGGCGGACATCGCCTTCGAGCTGGGCAATGACGCCTACGCCAAGGGGCAGTACACCGAGGCGCTGCGCTCGTACTTCACCAGCTACCGGCTGGTGCCCAACCGCAACGTGCTCTTCAACATCGCCCGCTGCTTCGAGGCGCTGGGCAAGTTCAACGAGGCGTACCGCTACTACAACGACCTGCTCACCGAGGACCTGCCCACCGAGGACGCCTCCGAGGTCTCCCGCTCGCTGGACCGGCTGCGCCCCAAGGTCGCGCTCGTGAAGGTCACCACCGTGCCCAAGGGCGCGGACGTCTACGTGGACCGCATGGACCTGGGCAGCCGGGGCCGCTCGCCGCAGACGCTCGCGCTGTCCCCGGGCCGGCACAAAATCATGGTGAAGAAGGACGGCTACCGTCCCACCGAGGCCACCGTCGTGGTGGCGCGCGGCAAGGAGACGGAGCAGCCCTTCGACCTGTTCCTCATCACCGGCGGCGTGGAGCTCACCGGCACCCCCGAGGGCGCCGAGGTGCGTGACGCCCCCAACGGCCCCGTCATCACCAAGCTGCCCGGCCGCGCCCGCCTGCCGCCCGGCCAGCGCATCCTCTACGTGCGCGCGCCCGGCTACGCCCCCGGCCAGTACGTGGTGGACGTGCCCGCCGACGGGAACGTGCCGCTGTCCGTGTCCCTGCGCGTGCAGGACCGCCCCTCGGGCCGGCTCGTCGTCACCGCCAACCGCGACGGCGCCACCGTGCGCGTGGACGGCCAGCCCGCGGGCTTCACGCCCACCGTCGTCACCCTCCCGGAGGGCGAGCACCAGCTCGAGGTGGAGAGCCGCGAGGTGCGACCGCTGCGCCAGAAGGTGACGGTGGTCGCCGACCAGGAAGTGAAGATCCACGCGGAGCTGCGGTACGCGCCCCCGCCCGTGCGCGCGGCGTCCAAGAGCCTGGTCGCCGTCGACGACGCGCCCGCCTCCACCACCGTGCTCACCCAGGAGGAGCTGCGCGCCTTCGGCTGGCGCACGCTCGCCGAGGCGCTGTCCGGCGTGCGCGGCTTCTTCCTCACCGACGACCGCACGTACACCTATCTGGGCGTGCGCGGCTTCTCGCCCCCGGGCGACCTCAACACGCGCATCAGCATCCTCTGGGACGGCCACCCGATGAACGACGTGTGGGCCGGCCAGGGCTTCGCCTCACACGACTTCAACGTGGACCTGCTCGAAATCGAGCGCATCGAGGTGGTGCGCGGCCCGGGCAGCTCGCTCTACGGCACCGGCGCCTTCTTCGGCGTCATCAACGTGGTGCCCCGCGAGTCGCTCGGACAGGACAAGCACCTGGAGGTCACCGGGGCCGTGGGCGCGCTGGGCACCACCCGCGGCCACGCCACCGCCGCGTATTCGAGCGGCAACCGCTCCATCCTGGTGAGCGCGGCCGCCATGACGGCCTCCGGCGCCGACACCACGCGGCTGATTGTCAGCCCCACCGAGGAGTACCTCGTCACCGGCCTGGACGCGGAGCGCGCCGCCACCGGCTCCATGCGCGCGCGTGTGGGCGACTTCGCCTTCCAGGCCATGCTCAACGTGCGCTCCAAGGAGCTGCCGACCGCGCCCTACAACACCCTTCCGGGGACGGATGGCAACCGCGTGAAGGACCTGCGCTTCTTCGCGGAGGCCCGCTACGAGCATGAGTTCACCGAGAACTTCAGCCTGTCCGCGCGCGGCTCGTTCGACCTGAGCCGCTATGACGGCATCTACGTGTACGAGGAGTCGGCCGGCGGCCCGCGCGAGGAGACCGGCGACGCGGACTGGGTCAACGCCGAGCTTCGCGCGCGCGTGGGGCTCTTCGAGAACAACCGGCTCACCCTCGGCGTGGAGGCCCAGGGCCAGCTGGGCGTGCGGCAGTCGACGAACCCGGGCCCCCTCCTGGAGTCCAAGACGCGCACCATCCTGTCCGCGTACCTGCTCGACGAGTGGAAGCTCCACCCGCGGCTGAGCCTGTCGGCGGGGTTGCGCCTGGACAAGTACACCGACGTGGACGAGACCCCCATCACCCCTCGCGTGGCGCTCATCGCCCGCCCCTATGACGCGGGCCTCACCAAGCTGGTGGCCGGTAACGCCTTCCGCGCGCCCACCATCTACGAGCTGCACTACGCGGACGGCATCACCCAGGCCGCGCCGGAAGCGTTGGACCCGGAGACCATCACCACCTTCGAGCTGGAGCACGGGCACGACTTGACGGACGAGCTGCGGCTCACCGTGGCCGGCTACCACAACCGCATCTCCAACCTGGTGCGGCTGCAGGAAGAAGGCGCCACCTCCGGCCAGTGCGGCACCACGCGGTGCCTCGTCTTCGGCAACGACAGCGGCACCACGCTGGCGTGGGGCGCGGAGGCCGGCGTGCACTGGCAGCCGGGCCGCTACCTGCTGGTGGACCTGAGCTACTCGTACGTGAAGCTGCGCAACGCCTCGGAAGAGGTGTCCGTCGCGTCTCCCGCGCACCTGGTCTCCGGTCGGCTGCTGATGCCCATCGGCGGCGGCGACATGCGGCTGGCCACCCAGGCCACCTACCAGAGCGCGCGTCCCACCGGTGAAGGGGGTGCTGACAGCGGCGAGGCGCTGCTCATCAGCTTCGGCCTCTCCGGTGACTACGGCCCGCTTCGCTACTTCGCCGGCGTCCACAACCTGCTCGACACGAACTACCGGATTCCGGTGTCGGACGAGAATTCCATCGCGCCGGTGCCACAGTACGGTCGCACCTTCACCCTGCAGCTCACCGGGACGTTCTGATGAGCGCGTCCGGCGGTGCCCCATCGGAGCTCGCGCTCGACTTCATCCAACCCGGCCACGCGCTGTATGCCGGGGAGCTGGAGCTGCGCTTCCGGGTGCTGCGCGAGCCACTCGGCTACACGCGTGAGCAGGTGACGTTCCCCTTCGAGGACGCGAGCCTCCATCTGGTGGCTCACGAGGGCGGACGGGTGCTCGGCTGTGTCCTCTTCCATCCCGAGGACACGCACGGCGGACGGCTGTTCCAGATGGCCGTGACGCCCGAGTTGCAGGGACAACGGCTGGGTGCCCGACTGGTGCGGACACTGGAGGAGGAGCTCGCGCGGCGAGGCTTCACCCAGGTGCACCTGCACGCCCGTCAGGCGGTTGTCCCCTTCTACGAACGACTGGGTTATTCCACGTACGCGGAAGCGTTCCTGGAAGTCGGCATTCCGCATCGGCACATGCGGAAGTCACTCGGGACGTAGGCACGTGAGCGCTGCTCACCAGCGGACACCGGCATCTGTCGTCGAGCATCCGGGCTGACCATCGCCGTGTCGCCCCCTGACCTCAACAACCGGGGGATGCTGGTAACCTTTCCAGCGAGCCAGCGACATCGAGGAGACACGATGAACGGAACGAACGACGGACGCGGCGCGCCCTCCTCCCCTCGGGCCGGCCCCTCCGGAGCTCCGAGAGACAGCGAGCTGGATGACGAGGGCCTCTCCTCCGAAGCGGAGGCCGAGCGCGCGCCTCGCCGCCCCATCCAGGTGCTGGAGGACAACACGCTGCACACGCGGCTGACGAAGGACCTGGGGGTGCACTACCCCTTCGTCAGCGCGGGCATGGCCTTCGTGGCGCTGCCGCCCCTGGTCATCGCCGTCTCGGAGGCGGGTGGCATCGGCATGTTGGGCTCGGCGCCCGAGCCCGCGCCGTTCCTGCGCGCTCGCATCCAGGCCATCCGCGCCGGCACGCAGCGGCCCTTCGGCGTGGACTTCATCCTGGACCATGCGCGGGCCGGGGACCTCACCACGCGCGAGCACATCGACACGTGCATCACCGAGCGCGTCCCCGTGGTCGCGTTCCACTGGGCCCTGCCGCCCGCCGCGTGGGTGAAGGACCTGAGGGCCGCGGGCATCCGCGTCTGGGTGCAGGCGGGCTCGGTGGACTTCGCGAAGGACGCGCTGGCGCTCGGCGTGGACGGGCTCATCGCGCAGGGGCGACAGGCGGCGGGCTACAACCGGGGCACCACGCCCACGTTGAAGCTGGTGCGGGAGCTGCGCGCGCTGACGGGGGAGCTTCCCCTGTTGGCCGCGGGAGGCATCGCGGACGCGCTGAGCGCGGCGCGCGCGATGTATCACGGCGCGGACGGCGTCTGGGTGGGCACGCGCATGGTGGCCTCCGTGGAGGCGTACGCGCACCCGGGCTACAAGCAGCGGCTGGTCGACGGGGACGCTCGCGACTCGGACTTCACCACGCTCTTCGGTCCGGAGTGGAGCGGCCCCAGGCAGCGGGTGCTGCGCAACCGCGTGGTGCGCGAGTGGGCGGGCCGGGAGGCGAAGGCGCCGACGCAGACGCAGGACACCATCGGCACGACGCGGCTGTTCCCGGGGCTCGCGGGTGGGGACGCGCTCTACACGATGCCGCGCTTCAGCGCCTTCGTGCCCACGCCGGACACGCAGGGTGACCTGGAGGAGATGGTGCTGCCCGCCAGCGGCTCCAGCATGGCGCGCATCGAGAGCGTGCAGCCCGCCGGGCAGATCGTGGTGGAGATGATGGAGGGGGCACACCGGCTGCTCGCGAACCCGTACGAGCTGGAAGCGGACGCCGACGAGAACGACCGCTCCTGAGCGCGGACGGCCGGTGCCTCGCCCGCCTGGTCGCGGGCAGCGGATTCGGGTGATGCGTCCGTGGGAGTTGGAGTAGGAACCCATCGACGACGGGTGGGCTCCATGACGATGACGAAGACGCAGGCGCACTGGCGACGCGTGGCACTCTCGGGGTGGCTCGGGCTCGCGCTGTGCGGTGGCGTGGCGGTGGCGCGGGCCGTGACTTCGGAGGTGAAGGCGCCCTCGCGGCGCCTGTCCTCGGAGGAGCGCGAGGTGCTCGGCAGGATGGCCGCGGAGGCCGAGCCCCACTGGCGGCGGCGCTCGATGCACTCGTTCCCCGGAGACCACTGGTCCCAGGATGACGACTTCGGCGCCTCCGAGCGCGGCTGGGTGATGACCGAGGCGCGGCGGCGTGACGTGCCCGTCACGGACGTGTTCGACGCCATCGACACGGAGCTGCGCGCCTCGTCTCCCGTGACGACTCCGCGCAAGGCCACCGCGAGCCCGTGCAAGCCACGGCCGTTCTACGACTGATGCGCGGCGAGACCTCCCGCCTCGCTCGGCCTCTGCGTGCCTCGCGCGACCGTGTCACTCGCGAGCGGGTGGATGAGGAGCTCGCGCACCTGACGTCGTCCGAGGCCGCTGGAGCGACTGGCCCCGCGAACTCCTCGCTGCATCCTCGGCAGTCGGCAACGGCGGAGATTCTCGCCATGTCGCGTGGGAACCTCGTGCACGTGACGCCTCTCGGAGCCGCCGACAGGCCCCCTCGCCCCACCGATTTCTCACTCCATCCTCGACGGATGCGAGCTACTTCCCTCGCTCTCGCGCCCCACGGCGCGCCCCTTCGCGCATGACGACCTCGTCCCACGGATTGCTCCGCGCCGTGCACCGCGCCGCCTCGCTCACCAGCGTGCGCCTGACCCTCTTCGGCGTCATCGCGCTCATCGCGTGCTGGCGTCCCCTGTCCGTCGCCGGAGGGTTGAATGACTTCCGCGACTCGCACCTGCTCGACTCGTACGAGGACGCGGGCACGCGCAGCGTGACGCACTACGGACAGCTCCCGCTGTGGAACCCCTGGTCCTGCGGTGGCCAGTACGCGCTCGGCAGTCCGCAGACGCGCGTCTTCGCGCCCACCGTGCTGGTGTCCTCGCTCATCGGTCCGCGCCGCGCGGAGCCCGTGCTGCTGTGGGCCTTCCTCGTGCTCGGCATGGAGGGCTTCTTCCACTACGCCCGACGACGCGTGGGCTCCGCGACCGGCGCGCTCGGCGCCGCGCCCCTCTTCGGGTTGATGGGCTTCACCGCGCTCTCATGGTCCATCGGCTGGCTCAACTTCGCCGGCTTCCTCCTGCTGCCGTGGCTGCTCGTCGGCACCCGCCGCGCCGTCGAGGGCAAGCTGTCCGGCGCCGCGCTCGTCGCCGCCGTCTTCTCCCTGCTGCTCGCCTTCGGCGGCACCTACCCCGTGCCCATGGGCGCCCTCTTCGTCGCCCTCGAGACGGGCCGCTCGCTCTACGCCCTGCGCGGCACGCCCCGCCGCATCCAGGCCCTGTGGTCCCTGGGCGCCACCGCGTGCTTCACGCTGGCCGCCTGCGCCTTCCGCCTGTGGCCCATCCTCGAGACGATGCGCTCCTCACCGCGCGTCATGGCGGGCACACCGGGCAACGACTTCGCGCCGCTCGTGAAGATGCTGCTCGAGCTCCCGGCTCGCTCCGGCTACAGCGACACAGGCAACTTCTACTTCGCCCCCGCCGCGCTCGTGCTCGCGCTGCCGGCCCTCGCCTTCGCGTGGCGTCGCGCGCTCTACCCCGCCATCGTCGCCAGCCTCTGCGCGTGGATGGCCGCGGGCTACGCCGCGTCACCGTCCCTGTTCGCGGGCCTGCGCACGCTGCCCATCTTCGAGACGTTCCGCTACCCCGAGCGCTTCCTCGTCCCCACCTGCTTCTTCCTCGCGGAGCTGGCCGCGCTGGGCCTCACCGTCCTGCTGGCGCGCACGTGGCGCTCGCCCGCGCGGTGGACCTGGGCCGCGGCGGCCGCGTGCGCGGTGGCCCTGGCGAGCTGGGGCCTGCAAGTGCGCGCCTTCGACAACCTCTCGCACTGGGCGCAGATGATTCCGATGCCCGTCGAGAAGGCGCAGCCCTTCGCGCAGGCACGCGGCAACCGCTGGACGCAGGGGCACCTGCTCGCGCTCAACCGAGGCTCCATCGCCTGCGGCGAAGCGTGGCCCGTGCCCATGTCCTCGAAGCTGCGCGGCGACCTGAACCAGGAGGAGTACCTGGAGGAGCCCGGCTCCGGCTCGGCGCGCCGCGTGGAGTGGACCCCCAACCGCGTCACCGTGGACGTGGACGCCACGCGGCCCACCGTGCTCCTGGTCAACCAGAACTGGCACCCCGGCTGGAAGTCCTCACAGGGCGAGGTCGTCTCGCGTGACGGGCTGCTGGGCGTGCGCGTGCCCCAGGGCCACCACCAGGTGGTGCTGAGCTTCCTGCCGCGCTCGGGGCTCGGCGGCTCCATGGTGTCCGTGCTCGCGTGGGTGGGGCTCGGCGTCCTCCTGTGGCGCGAGCGTCGGGGACAGCGGCTGTCCTGGCCCGTGACGGTGGGCGTCGCCCTGGTGCCGCTCGCCGCGTGGGGCCTCGTGGCCAGCGCATGGAGCGAGCCCGTGGCGAAGCCGGACCCGCGCAACCAGGACGGCTCTCCGCTGACGGTGGCGCAGCTGCCCGCGAAGGCCACGCCCATCAACGCGCGCTTCGGCGTGCCCGTCGAGCTGGTGGCCGCGGAGATTCCCGAGGAGCCCGACGCGGAGGGCATCGCGTCGATGGTGCTGAACTGGCGCGTGACGGGGCCGGTGCCGCGCTCGGTGGGCATCTTCGTGCACATCGTCGCCGCGGACGGTCGTCGACTCGGCGCGGACCACGACGTGGTGGGGGGCACCTGGTTCTTCACGGACGCGCCCCGGGACACGCTGCTGCGCGACGCGTTCTCCGTGTCCACGCGCGGCTGGCCTCCGGGTGAATGGACGGTGCTCGTGGGGCTGTGGCACGCGGGCGGCGACCAGTCGCGCGTGCCCCTGCTCGAGGCGTCTGGACGGCCGGTCTCCGACGGACGGGTGGCCGTGGGGCGGTTCGCCGTTCCACGGAAGGTCCGGGCCAACGAGTCCTCCGTGAACCCATAGTCCGAGTGCCGACAGCCCGCGCGAGACGCGCGGCGCCCGGGGCGTTATGAAGCGCGGCATGCGAATCCTGCACACCATGTTGCGCGTGGGGAACCTGGAGAAGTCGCTCGACTTCTACACCCGGATCATCGGCATGACGCTGCTGCGTCGCCGCGATTATCCCGACGGGAAGTTCACCCTGGCCTTCGTGGGCTTCGGCCCCGAGGACACGCACCCCGCCCTGGAGCTCACCCACAACTGGGGCGTGGAGAAGTACGAGCTGGGCACGGCCTACGGCCACGTGGCCCTGGGCGTGAAGGACATCCGCGCGACGTGCGACGCCATCCGCGAGGCCGGCGGCAAGGTCGTCCGCGAGCCGGGGCCGATGAAGCACGGCACCACCGTCATCGCCTTCGTCGAAGACCCGGACGGCTACCGCGTCGAGCTCATCGAGCAGGGCTCCTAGTCCAAGTCCGGCGGGAAGTGCTTCGCCGCGCGCTCCGTGACGAAGTCCAGGAAGGCTCGCACGTGCGCGGGCATGGCCGCCCGGCGCAGGTACAGCGCGGAGATGTAGCGAGGCGTCGGCCGCCACGGCGCCAGCACGCGCACCAGCGCGCCGGACGCCAGCTCCGGTGCGGCAACGTACTCCGGCAGCGACGCAATCCCCAACCCGCGCAGCGCTGCCCCGTGCAGCGCGGGCAGGTTGTTGCTGCGAAAGCGGCTCTTCGTCAGGCGGACCTCCTGCGTGCGCCCGGCGTGGAGCAGCTCCAGCGGACGGGCCGCCGGTCCACGCAGCGGCACCAGCACCTGGTGCTCCGCCAGCTCCCGCACGCGCCGGGGCGTCCCATGCTCGCGCAGATAACCGGGGCTCGCGCACAGGACATAGGGCTGCACGGCCACGCGGCGCACCACGAGGGCGCTCGGCTCCAGGCGCGTGACGATTCGCAGCGCCACGTCCACGCCGCCCTGCACCAGGTCCACCAGCTCGTCCTCGAGAATCAGCTCCACGCTGACCTCGGGATGCGCGCGCAGGAAGGCCTCCACCCACGGCACCAGCACCCACTGGCCGAAGACGATGGGCGCGGAGACGCGCAGCACCCCGCGCGGAACGCCCTGCTCCGTCAGGTCCCGCTCCGCCTCGTCGAGCGCCTCCAGGATGCCTCGCGCGTGCGTCAGGTAGCGCTCGCCCGCCGCCGTGAGCTGGAGCCGCCGCGTCGTGCGCTGCACCAGCTCCGCGCCCAACCGCGCCTCCAGCGCACCCAGCTCGCGACTCACCGCCGACGGCGCCCTCCTCAACACCCGCGCCGCGCCCGCGAGGCTCCCCGCGCGGGCCACCTCCACGAACGTCCTCAGCGACTCGAACCGGTCCCTGCCCGCCATGGATTCGTGCTCCTCGCGCACGAATGTCGTGCATCCCTGACGGCTGTTCAAGACCGTCCTCCCGGCGCATTCAGGGACTCGTGACCGGAGCGACACCGACCCGACATCGAGGGCACGCTCCGTCACGCCCCAACCCAGCTCGTGTCCACGAGCAGGAGGACCGACGTGACGTCTCCCCATCCCGAAGTGGCCCCGACCCGAAGCCCCGCGCGCTGGGAGGACCGCCAGCTCGCCCACGGCGTGCTCCGGCTCATCCTCGGCATCAACATCGGCCTGCACGGCCTGACGCGGGTGAGCGCCCCCGGCGCGTTCGCGGACGCCATCGTGAAGAACTTCGCGGACTCGCCCCTGCCCGAATGGAGCGTGCGGGCCTACGCGCTCGGCCTGCCCTTCGTCGAGCTGGCGGTGGGCGTGGGCATCCTCCTGGGCCTGCGGCTGCGCCACGTGCTCACCCTGGGGGCCCTGCTCATGTCCACGCTCACCTTCGGCGAATCCCTGCGACAGCAGTGGAGCACCGTGGGCCTGCACCTGAGCTACGCCCTCGCCTACTACGTCCTGCTGGCACGCGCGGCGGATGCCCGCCTCACCGTGGATGGCTGGCTCGCCTCGCGCCGGGGGACCCCGAGTCCTTGAGGCCGCCCGGGGCACCTTGCACCCAGCGAGGAACGAGTCCTGCGTGCGTGGGCCCGGCCCATTAAGCTGCCCTGCGTGAGCCCCACCCCCATCTTCCTCCCCAGTCACGAACCGCCCGAGCGTCCTCGCGACAACGCGCTGCTCTTCCTCGCGCGCGGCATGGAGCTGCTCATCTCCGAGCGCGATGGCGCCATCGTCCTGCCCACCGGCGCGGCGTTCCCCGACGTCGCCCCGACGGCGCACTACCTGGGCACGCTGGACGGCGTGGACTGCTACACCGCGCCGCTCGCCCGGGACTTCGCGCCACCCGAGGGCACCACCCTGGTGCCCGCCCGCGCGCTCTACAAGCGACTGGACGAGGTGCGCTTCGCCATCGCGGGACGCGCGCTCGCCATCTCCGAGTGGGACGTGCAGCACCGCTTCTGCGGACGCTGCGGCCAGCCCACGCAGCTCGTCGCCGGAGAGCGCGCCCGCAGGTGCCCGGTGGACAACACTCCGTTCTATCCACGCATCTCCCCCGCGATGATTGTCCTCGTCACCCGGGGCGACACGATGCTGCTCGCGCGCAACTCCACCCTGCCGGAGCCCATGTTCAGCACGCTCGCGGGCTTCGTGGACGCCGGGGAGTCGCTGGAGGAGTGCGTCGCGCGCGAGGTGAAGGAGGAGGTCGGCGTCGACGTGAAGAACATCCGCTACTTCGGCTCGCAGCCCTGGCCCTTCGGACGCTCGCTGATGGTGGGCTTCACCGCCGAGTACGCGGGCGGCGACATCCAGGTCGACGGCAAGGAAATCGCGGAAGCCCACTGGTTCCACCCCGACCAGATGCCCCGCGTCCCGCCGCGCCTGAGCATCGCCCGGCACCTCATCGACGCCTTCGTCGAGCGCGTGAAGGGCAGCCCCCCCAGCGGCCGTTAGGCCTGCAAGTGCCAACAAGCGGGCGCCCCGGGCCTTCGGTACAGTGCCCGGCCAGCTCTCGCAGGAGGGACCCGGATGAAGCGCTTCGCGCTGCGCGACCGAACCGACCGCCTGGATGCGGTGACGCAGTACGAGGACATCGTCCGCATCCTCGCCACCCAGGAGTTCCCCTGGGACATCACCCAGGCGCTCAGCTTCGCGCTGTTCCGCACCTACGCGGTGCCGAGCATCGGCGTGCTGCTGCACGACACCGGTGAGTTCACCGCGCGCACCCAGAAGCGCTACGACGACACGGTGCTCGTGCTCGACGCCATCCTCGAGCACGGCATGGCCAGCCCCGCGGGACGCACGGCCCTGCGCCGGATGAACCAGATGCACGGCGCCTATGACATCTCCAACGACGACATGCGCTACGTGCTGTGCACCTTCGTCGTCACGCCGGTGCGCTGGCTCGCGGAGTTCGGCTGGAGGGCCCTGACGCCCCACGAGGTGACGGCGTGGACCCACTACTACCGCGCCATGGGGCGCCACATGGGCATCCGGGACATCCCGGAGACGTACGACGACTTCACCACGTTCATGGATGACTACGAGGCGAAGCACTTCGCCTACGACGAACGCAGCCGCGCCGTCGCCGACGCCACGCTGGAGCTGCTCACCACCTTCCCTCCGTCGAACCTCGCGCCCAAGTCGCTCGTCACGCTGTTCGCGCGCACGCTCATGGAGGACGGGCTCCTGGACGCCTTCCATTACCCGCGCCCCTCCGCTCTCAGCCGGAAGGTGTTCCGCTCCGCGCTCTGGCTGCGCGGCCGGTTCGTGCGCTACGCGCTGCCGCCTCGGAAGACGCCGCAGTTCGGGCGCGAGGGCGCCAACCTGCGCACCTACCCCCAGGGCTACGACGTCGAGAAGCTCGGCACCTTCCCCCAGGGCTGCCCCGTGCATCACCACCGCGCGGCCGCCGCCCCCCAGACGGAGCCGGAGGTCGCCCCGCCCCGTCGGGGCACCGCCGGGACTTGAAGGCTCGGCGCGCCCGAGCGTCCGGACAGCCGCAAGTGCTCCAGATTGCTCGGGGTTCCCGCCTCCAGGCTCCCTCCTGGGCGGGCGGGGAATCCGGCGGCGCGGCCGGGGCGTTGGCTCCGGATTGGGGAGCGGCTTGACCTCGTGGGCTGACTGGGGTTGAAGCGCCGCTCCTCCCAGTCTCACGAAGAAGCCATGCCCGCCGCGCGTCCGCACATCGAGCCCCGTCTGGTCCCCGCCGCCGACTCCGTGGTGGTGAAGGAGATCTACCTCTCCCTCCAGGGCGAGTCCTCGCACGCGGGCCTGCTGTGCGCCTTCGTCCGCCTCACCGGCTGCCACCTGCGCTGCACGTACTGCGACAGCGAGTTCGCCTTCCACGGCGGCACGCGCATGAAGAACGCGGACGTGGTGGAGCAGGTGAAGGCCCTGCGCACGCCGCGCGTGGAGGTGACGGGCGGAGAGCCGCTCCTGCAGCCCGGCGTCTATCCGCTGATGCAGTCGATGCTCGACGCGGGGCTCATCGTGCTGCTGGAGACCAGCGGCGCCATCGACGTGCGCCTGGTGCCGCCGGCGGTGCACAAAATCGTCGACATGAAGACGCCGTCCTCGGGCGAGTGCGCGCGCAACGACTTGCGCAACTTCACGTCGATGAACGCCAACGACGAGGTGAAGTTCGTCATCGGCTCGCGCGAGGACTACGAGTGGTCCAAGGCGCTCATCACCGAGCACCGCCTCACCGAGAAGCCCTTCTCGGTGCTGTTCTCCACCGTGTTCGGCAAGCTGCACCCGCGCGAGCTCGCGGAGTGGACCATCGAGGACCGGCTCTCCGTCCGCTTCCAGCTCCAGATGCACAAGTACATGTGGGACCCGAACGAGCGGGGCGTCTGACGTCCGGCCTCACCTGTTGATGGTGAGGAACAGGAACATCGCCACCCAGACGAGCACCAGCAGGAGCGTCAGCCCTCCCAGCACCCACCCGAGCCGCGCGGGCCACTTCCCGCGGACGGGGCTCTGGGCCCGACGGATGCGCGCGGTCTCACGCAGGCCCAGCACCAGGGCGCCCGAGCCCGCCACCAGCGTCGGCAGCGGAATCCCCAGCGAGCACGGCAGGAACACCAGCCCCGCCACGCCCAACGCCAGCGCGCCCCAGGCGACGCGCGACGCGGGCCCCTCCATGCGCAGCCGCGCCCGGCACGGCTCGCACACCGAGCCCTCCGGCACCAGCTCCACGCACTCGGCGCACAGGAAGGTGCCGCAGCGCGCGCAGGTGGCCACCGCGGGCGCTTCCGGATGAAGGCCGCAGAGCGCCACGACGGAGCGTCAGAAGCCCGGCGGCGGAAAGCGCATGGGCGGCGGCGCGAGCGCGTGCGCCCCCAGCCCCAGGAACACCGCCGCCAGCGCCGCGCACGACACGAACCCCGCGACGATGAAGCCCTTGTGGCGGTGCTCGAACTGGCTGAACGCGTAGAAGAACACGTAGCAGGGGATGAGCAGCACCATCACCCCCGTGCCCACGCTGCGACGGAAGGCGTGGACCAGGAGGAAGGCGGCGCACACCACCGCGATGAGACTGAACAGGAGGGCGAGCGGGAGCAGCGGCACGCCCCTCCCTTAACACGTTCCCCCCTGGCCCGCGCGTCGTGCACATACTAAGCACGGCCCGCCGTCCTCCTGCCGAGGTGCTTGCCCATGAACGCCGCCAAGACGCTGCTCAACTTCGTCCTGCTGGGAACGCTGCTGGGCGTGCTGGTGGCGTCCTGGGTGGGGCCCAACTACCTGGGCTGGTACAACGAGACGCCGCTGGCCACCCAGACGATGTGCAACCTGCCCGAGGTGATTCGCAACGTCACCACGGACCTCATCCACTACCAGACCATCGGCGCCGGCGTGGGCGCCCTCGTCTTCCTGGTGCTGGGCGTGCTCTTCGTCCTGCGCGCCAACCGCAAGGCCAAGGACCTGGGCGCGCCGCCCCCGGCCGCGCCCCAGACGGCGCCCTGAGGACTACGGCACCCGCACCAGCACCGACGGCGCCGTGCCGAGCACGCCGCCTCCCTCGTTGTCCACCACGTTGACCTGCAGCAGGAAGTGCTTGGGCCCATCCACCTCCGGCGCCGTCCACGTGGGCGCGCGCGAGCGCGGGTCGCTGAACCGGCCCGCGGGCTCCGCAGGCGACTGCGTCCAGTGGTACTCCATGCCGTCCCCGTCCGGGTCCTGCACCTCGAACAGCATCTGCACCACCTCGCCCGGCGCCACCGTCTTCGGGCTGGGGATGGGCCCGGCGCGCACCTCGGGAGAGTGGTTCACCACCATCCCGCAGCCAGTGCCCAGGGCGGAGATGACCAACGCGAGGAAGACTCCCGAACGAGACCGAAGCATGACCGCCCCCTGCTGTGTGGAATGCCTGCACGGTAACGCGTGGGACGGGTTTCGTGTATCGGCACCCGGAACGGAAAAGACCCGGATTCCGGGATGAAAACACATGCGTGAGCAAAGGCTCACCCAGCAACAGACATCCCCGCTCTCCGGTATGAGGGCGCCGGACCGGCTTCAGCGCTTGCGGCGCCGGGAGGGCGGACGGACCGCCTCCACCATGAGCAGCTTGTCGCCTCGGGACAGGCGCTTGATGGCGGCCTCCCGCCGCAGGGCCGCGCTCCGGTCCTCGGCCGCCTCGCTCCAGACGAGCGTCACCGGCAGCCGCGCCCGCGTGTAGGCCGCGCCCCGCCCCCGACCATGGGTGGCCACCCGGCGCTCCAGGTTGTTGGTGGCGCCGGTGTAGAGCGAGCCATCACGGCAGCGCAGCATGTAGACAGTCCAGCGGGGGGCGTCGTCCGGCACGGGGGGCGCCACTGTAGCGCCACGCCGTGCCCGCCGCGCCCCTCACGTCAGGAGGGCGAGCGCCCCTTGCCCCCACGCCGCAGGGTCAGCTTCGGCAAGCTCAGCCGGAAGCGCCGCCGCTCCGAGGCAGGCGTCTCCACCCTCGCCATGACCGCCGACACCGGGGCCAGCGGATCTCCCCGCCACGCCGCCAGGATGTGCTGCTCGCTCACCAACCCCATCAAACCGCCGCCCTCCCCCACCACGCCCACCAGCTGCACCTGGTGCCGCTCCATCACCCTCAGGGCACGCAGGAGGGTGTCTGTGGGAAAAACGGTGGCGATGAAGGATGACAACGTTTCCTTGATTGCCCTGTTTTGCCGCATCCAGTTTCCTCCGGACGAATATGCCTACATCTCCTTGCAACCACCCTGCCGGCAGGGGTGACTGCCCGGGATTGAACACGGCAACACGCGCTGGACCGGCGTAGAGTGGGGGTGTGACACGTAGACAGGCGGCGCGGCTGGGGCGGATGGCGGACCTCTTCTCGCGGACGATGACGCGCGGAAAAGAGGGGCTGCTGACGCTGACGTTCCGCCCGGACGAGCTTTATCGGGTGCCCACGGACGACGGCGCGGCCATCTCCTTGGGGCGCTACCACGCCCGAGGCGAGCGACGTCACGCCGAGCCCGTCATCCTCTGCCATGGGCTGGGCGCCAACCGCTTCCACCTGGACTTCGACGAGCAGTACAGCCTGGCGCGCTACCTGGCCCGCTCGGGCTTCGAGACCTGGGTGATGGAGCTGCGCGGCCGGGGGCTCGCGGGCGACTGTTCGGACTTCACGTTCGATGATCAGGCCGAGCACGACGTGCGCACCGCGCTGCGCACCGTGGTCTCCACCGGTTCCAAGGAAGTGCTCTGGGTGGGGCATTCCAAGGGTGGGTTGATGCTCTACGCCCACCTGGCGCGAAATCCGCAAGCGCCGGTGCGGGCGGCGGCCATCCTCGGCAGCCCCTTCACCTTCGCGGTGCAGCCCGGGCTGCGCACCTTCATCCAGAAGGTGGAGCCGCTGCTCCGGCTGAAGGTCATCCCCACCGGACGCGTCACCAGCATCGCGCTGCTCGGCGCGCCGCCCGGGCCGTTGAGCCGGTACATGATGCTGGCGGAGAACATGGAGCCGGACGTGGTGCGGCGCGCGCTGGCCAACGTGCCCGCCAACATCGCCGGCGGCGTGGGGCGCCAGTTCGCCCGCTGGATTTCGACCAACCGCTTCACCACCTACGACGGCGGCTTCGACTACCGCGAGGCGCTCTCGAGCGTGCGCATCCCGTTCCTGCTGCTCGCGGGCAGCAAGGACCTGCTCGCCCCGCCCATGTCGGTGGCGCGGGCGAAGGAGGCCCTGGGAGGCCCGGTGAAGTTCCTCGTGGCCGGGCGAGGGCACGGCTTCGGCGCGGACTACGGGCATGCGGACCTGGTGCTGGGCCGGCGCGCCCCGGATGAAATCTTCCCCCTGGTGGAGGCGTTCCTCTCCGCGCATGCCACCCGGCCGTGAGCCGGTCGACGGGGGCCACGGGCCCGGGTTGTCCCCTCCTCGGCCGCGTGCTACCCCGCCAGTCTTCTCCCCCATGAGTCTGTCCCCCCGCCTCCCATGCCTCGCCCCGCTGGCCGCCGCCCCTGGCGGAGGCCTGCCGGATGGACGGGGGTGGACCGGCGGGCGGCGCAACCGCGGGGCGTCCGAAAGGGCGCGGAGCCGATGAGGGCTCGCTTGCCAGCTCGGGGGGCCATCCCCACCTTTGGGAGTCGCCCCCACCCTTCCCCCAGGACGTCGCGCATGCGCCTTTCTCCCACCCGCGCCCCCCTCTTGTCCCTGGTGCTCGCCCTGGCGCTGGGCCCGGCCTGCAACACCCCGCCCAAGTCCGCGCCGGACGACACGGTGGTGGCCACCGTGAACGGCGAGGTGCTCTCGCGCACGGACTTCGAGCAGGAGCTGGCCCGGGAGCTGGCGTCCACGGACGTGTCCCAGCGCACGCCGGAGGAGATCGAGCCCTTCAAGCGCACGCTGCTGGACACGTACATCCACCGGATGCTGCTCTTGCAGGCGGCCCGGAAGAACAACCTCACCGTCACGCCTGAAGAGGTGGACCGGGGCGTGCTGCGGCTGTCGGGCGACTACCCGGCGGGCAACTTCAACGAGGTGCTCGCCCAGGGCCAGCTGTCCATGGCGGAGCTGCGCTCCCGCGAGGCGAGCCGGCTCACCATCGAGAAGCTCTTCGCCAGCCACGTGTACTCCCGCGTGGCGGTGACGGAGGAGGAGCTGCGCGCGTACTACGCCGAGCACGAGGCGGAGCTGAACGAGAGCGAGCAGGTGCACGCGGCGCAAATCGTGGTGAAGGGCCTGGACGAGGCCCGCCGGGTGCAGGCGCAGCTCAAGTCGGGCAAGAAGTTCGCGGACCTGGCGCGCAGGTACTCGCTGAGCGCGGACGCCAAGGTGGGAGGCGACCTGGGCTTCTTCCCCCGAGGACAGATGCCGCCGGCCTTCGACGAGGTGGTATTCAAGCTGGGTGTCGGGCAGGTTTCGGACGTGGTGTCCACCGAGTACGGCTACCACCTGTTCAAGGTGCTGGAGCGCAAGCCCGCCCGCAAGCGGGACTTCGCCGAGGCCAGGCAGTGGATGGAGTCCAAGCTCCTGGAGCACAAGCGCACCGAGGCCCAGGAAGCCTTCGAGAAGGATTTGCGGGACAAGGCGCAGGTCCAGGTGAACGAGGCCACGCTGCAGGCCATCCGCGGAGTGCCCGCGGTGGTGCCGCAGGCGGCGAAGTGACGGGAAATGCAGGGGGTCGTCGGAAGGTTGGACGGCGCCTGGGTGGTGCGGAAGGATGCACGGAATGAAGAAGCTGGTGGCATTCGTCGCTGCGGCGGCGCTCCTGGGGGGCGCCACGTCGGCGCGCGCGGAGCTGGTGGACAAGGTGGCCGCGGTGGTGAACCGCGACGTCATCGCGCTGTCGGAAGTGCAGCAGCGCGCGGCGCCGGAGGTGTCGCGCCTGAACGACCCTGATCCGCGCAAGCGCGCGGAGATGCGCGCGCAGTTGATGAAGACGGCGCTCGACACGCTCATCGGCGAGAAGCTGATGGAGTCCGAAATCACGGAGATGGGCATCTCCGCGACCGAGGGCGAGGTGGACGAGCTGGTCAACGACGTGCGCCGCCAGAACAACATCACGGACCCGTCGCAGTTCGAGCAGGTGCTCGCCGCCGAGGGCCTGACGATGAAGGCCTACCGGGACATGCTGCGCAAGCGCATCCTGAGAGACCGCCTGCTGCGCATGAAGGTGGGCCCCAAGGTGAAGGTCACCGAGGAGGACCTGAAGGCCGCCTACAACCAGTACGCCCGCGTGGAGGGCGAGGACTCGGAGGTCCACGCGCGCCACATCCTGGTGCAGGTGGACCCGAAGGCCACCGAGGAGCAGGTGGCCGCCGCGCGCAAGAAGGCCGAGGGCATCGCCCAGGAGGCCCGCCGCGAGGGCATGGACTTCGCCTCCCTGGCGCGCGCGCGCAGCGAGGGCCCCAGCGCGCAGGACGGCGGCGATTTGGGCTGGTTCAAGCGCGGCGTCATGGTGGCCGCGTTCGAGAAGGCCGCCTTCAACCTGAAGGAGGGCGAGGTCAGCGAGCCGGTCCGCACCAACTTCGGCTGGCACATCCTGAAGGTGGAGGAGCGCCGCTCGGTGTCCGCCACGTCGTATGACGAGATGCGTCCGAAGCTGGAGAACAAGCTGCTCCAGGAGAAGACGGACAAGTTCCTCGACCAGTACGTGCAGGAGCTGCGGCAGAAGGCGAACGTCGAAGTGAAGATGTAGCCGGACGGAGGTTCGGCGGGGGATGCTCGCGTGCGTGAGCCTCCCCCTCGTCGGAATCTCCCTGGGTGATGTGTCGGGCATCGGGCCGGAGGTGACGGCCGGCGCCCTGGCCCGCCCCGCAGTGCGTCGCGCGCTCATCCCCGTCATCTTCGGGGATGGGCCCACGCTGGAGCGCTTCCCCCTCTTCCGTCGCTATGCCCGCGTGGAGCTGGCCGCGCTGGGCCGCGTCGAGTCCCCCACCGTGGTGGAGGTGACGCGGCTGAACGAGGCGGAGCGCGTGCCGGGCAAGCCCTCGCGCGTCGGGGGCCGCGCGCAGTTCGCGTTCATCACCCGCGCCATCGAGGCGATGCGCGACGGACACATGGACGCGCTGTGCACCGCGCCGGTGTCCAAGGAGCAGATTTCGCGCGCGGGCATCCCGTTCATGGGCCACACGGAGGTGCTCGCGGAGGCCTTCGGCGCGGACGTGCTCATGATGATGGACGGGCCGCGCGTGCGCATCGCGCTGGCCACCAACCACGTGCCGCTCTCCGCGCTGTCCTCGCTCCTCACGGTGGAGAAGCTGGTCGCGCAGCTCAAGCTCCTGTCACGCAGCCTGGAGCCGGTGGTGGGCCACAAGCCGCGCATCGCCGTGCTCGGGCTCAATCCCCACGCGGGCGAGGGCGGCCTGCTGGGACGCGAGGAGGTGGAGGTCATCGGCCCCGCCATCCGCAGGGCGCGCGCGGCGAAGGTGGACGCGCACGGGCCCATCCCCTCGGATGGTTTGTTCGCGAGGCCGGATGACATCGCCGGCAGGTACGACGCGGTGCTGGCCATGTACCACGACCAGGGGCTCATCCCGGCCAAGGCGCTGGACTTCGAGCGCACCGTCAACGTGACGCTGGGGCTGCCGGTGCCGCGCACGTCGCCGGACCACGGCACGGCCTACGCGATTGCGGGGAAGGGCGAGGCGAGCTGCGTGCCCATGGTGGAGGCGCTGCTCAAGGCCGCCCAGCTGGCGGCGGTGGGTTCGCGAGGCGCTCGGCCAGGTCCTCGCCGTCCTTCTCCGCGTCGATGAGCTCCACGCGCGAGCCCGTGCCGCTGGGAGGCAGCACCAGCACGGTGACGAGGCCGCGCGGACACTCGCCCAGACACCCCGAGGAGAACACGCGCGTCGTCGGCCCCAGGCCTCGCGCGGCCACGGCCTCGCGGATGCGGCGCGGCAGGTCCACGCCGCCCAGGCTCGAGTCCAGGCGCACCATGCAGTTGTGACAGACGTGCAGCTCGGTCGCGGGAGCGCCAGGCGGTGCCTCGGGTGGGGGTGGCTTGCGCGACATTTCGAAACATTAAGGCCAACGCGCGCCGAGCGCCGCACACATGCTCGCCTGACAGGCTCCCTGGCGCGCCCACGAAAGACCTTGCGAGGCCAGGGGGGCTCCGTAAGCTGCTTCATGGGTGTCGAGGGACGCCCGGACCCGGAAAGACGACGTCACCCTCCGCTGGAATCGCGTGGCCCGCTCAGGCTCCTGGCGAGTTCCTTTCATGGCCCATGCTCGGGTGAGGGCCGCTCCTGAGGGACTTTCGATGGACCCCCTGAACGAGAGCTTCGGCTCATGAAACCTTCATTCGGTCGCGACCTGACCACCGGCAGCATCCCCCGTCACATCGTCGCCTTCTCCATCCCCATGCTGGTGGGGAGCTTCCTGCAGACGGCGTACAGCTTCGTCAACGCCATCTGGGTGGGCCGCTTCCTGGGCACCGAGGCGCTGGCGGCGGTGACGGTGAGCTTCCCCGTCGTCTTCGTCCTGTTCTCCATCGGCATGGGCCTCACCATGGCGACGAGCATCCTGGTGTCGCAGAGCTACGGCGCCAAGCGGATGGACGAGCTGCGCCGCGTGGTGGACAGCTCCACGCTGCTCATCTACGCGCTGGGCGTGGTGCTCACGCTGTTGGGCGAGTGGCTGGCGCCGACCATCCTGACGTTGATGGCCACGCCGCCGGAGATTCACGCGGAGTCGGTCAGCTACCTGCGCATCTTCCTGCTCTCGATGCCGCTGGGCTTCGGCCTGTTCCTGACGCGCAGCCTGCTGCAGGGCGTGGGGGACTCGAAGACGCCGCTGTACTTCCAGGCGGCGTCGCTGCTGCTGACGACGGTGCTGGACCCGATTCTCATCTTCGGATGGTTGGGATTGCCCAAGCTGGGACTGAACGGCACGGCGTGGGCCACGGTCGTCTCGCAGCTGCTCGCGCTCACCGCGCTCATCCTCTACCTGCGCAAGAAGGACGTGCCCGTCGCGCCGCGCATGCCCCGGCTGGGCCACCTGGGGCCCACGACGTTGAAGACGCTGCGCATCGGCGTGCCGGCGGCGGTGCAGCAGTCGCTGGTGTCCATCGGCATGGTGTTCGTGACGGGCATCGTCAACAGCTTCGGCGAGGTGGCCACGGCGGCCTTCGGCGCGGCGTCGCGCATCGACCAGATTGCGTTCATGCCGGCGATGACGTTCGGCATGGCCGTGTCCACGCTGGCGGGGCAGAACCTGGGCGCGGGCCGGTATGACCGCGTTCAAGAGATATTCAAGTGGGGCTGCCTGTTCAGCGGCGGCATCACCCTGCTCATCTCGCTGGTGGCGGTGTCGTTCCCGGAGGCGCTGCTGCGCATCTTCATCTCGGACCCGGCGGTCATCGCGCCGGGCGTCTCGTACCTGCACATCGTCGGGACGACGTACGTGCTGTTCGCGCTCATCTTCGTGAGCAACGGCATCATCAACGGCGCGGGGCGCACGTTCGTGACGACGGTGTTCTCGCTGGTGAGCCTCTGGGTGGTGCGGGTGCCGGTGGCGTACTGGCTGTCGCACCGGATGAACAGCGTGACGGGTGTGTGGCTGGCGATGGCGCTGAGCTTCGCGGTGTCGCTGGCCGTGAGCATGGCCTACTACTTCTCCGGCCGGTGGCGCACGCCGCTGGTCAAGAAGGCGCCGGAAGGCCCCGCCGCGCCGAACCCCGGCGAGGTCTTCGGGCACGAGACGGGCGAGGCCTGAAGCACGGCCCCGCCCCTCGTCGACGCGCGGACTAGAAGACGAACGGGAAGCGGATGGGCTCCTGCATGCGGACGGTGTGCACGGGGAACTTCCAGCCACGCACCACGCCCTCGATGCAGCCGGCGAGCGGCGTGGCGCGCAGGGCCTGCGTGTCCATGCCCACGTTCGTCGTCTCGCCGCTGGGCTGCACGGACCAACGCATCACGAAGCGTCCGCTCTTCTCGGCGGAGGTGTCCGCCGCGTGCTGGCGCAGACACGTGGTGATGGCGGGCTGATTCGCCAGCACCACCTGCTTCACGTCGTCCGGCGTCAGGTGCTGCTTCGCCTCGAGCGCCGGAGGCACATACACCGTGCGGGTCGGCGCGGTGTCCTCCTCGGCCTGGGCGTCGGCCTCCGCGGTGAAGCCCAGCTCGCGCGCGAACTCCTCGTCCAGCTCGGACTCCGGCTCGTTGGCGGCGTCCGGATCATCCCCGGTGTCGGCGGGCGCGGTGTAGGCGTCGTTGCTGGTGTCGGGCTCGTCGAAGGTCATCTCCTGCACGGCGGCGGTGGCGACAGCGGCCACGGCGGGAGCCGCGGGCTTCGCGGTGGGCACGGGCGCGGGCGGCTCCACGCGGGAGCGGCGCTCGCCGTTCTTCACGGCCTGCGTGTCACGGCGGGCCATGAGGTCCGCGTTGCTGGGGCCCATGTTCGCCGTGGGATGCGCGTTCGCATCCACACGGGAGCCCTGGGCGCCGACACCCGCCAGGCGCGGCAGGGCAGCGCCCCCGGAGACACCCGGGACACCGCCGAGGGACCACGCCTCGGAGGGCACGGGGCGCAGGACACCGACGGAGCCCGTCGAGCCGATGCCCACCCAGGTGGACACGCCGGGGATCACAGCCGCGCTCGGTGACGTACCAGCAGCGCCACCGACGTACGAACCCGAGGCATGCGGCGAGGGGCCCACAAGGCCCCCCACCTGCGAACCCATCGCGTTCGGTGCCCCACCGACGTACGAACCCGAGGCATGCGGCGAGGAGCCCGCGAGGCTCACCACCTGCGAACCCATCGCGTTCGGTGACGCACCAGCGGCGCTCCCGGCGTACGAACCCGCGGCTTGCATCGATGAGCCCGCGAGGCCATCCACCCGCACATCCGCCGCGCTGGGTGACGCACCTGCGGCGCCCCCGGCGTACGAACCCGCGGCTTGCATCGATGAAGCCGCCGCGTTCACAGACGCGCCCGCGACGCTCCCCACTGCGAGCGCGGCACGTGCATCACCGACTCCCGCGCGCGCATCCGGAGCCGACAGGCTCGAGCCCTGCTCCCAGATGCGCACGCTCGCGACCACGAGCATCCCCGCCGCGACGACGCCCACGCCCGCGACACCGAGCAGGACCCCGGAGACCACATCACGGCTCCGACGCGACGCCTGCGCGCCACTCCCGTGCGCCACGAGCCCCTTCGTCGCGCTCCACGGGTTCGACATGCCCGGTGCAATCGCGCCATCCCAATCATTGCGCGCGCCCTCGGCGCCACTCCCCTCCTGCTCGGAGGGCGGCACCAGGGGAATCCCCCACGGTCGCTCCTGCAGATTGAGCGGAGCCTCCGACGTGCGCGTCGCGCGCACGCCACGCGGCGCCTCCTTCGAGTACGACCACGCCATCCGCACGGGGTCCGCGACGGACACCTGGGGATTCGCGCGCATCCACTCGGGGATCACCACGGGCACCGACTCCATCGTGACCACGGCCTCCGACTCCTCATCGGAGCACGAGGGCGCGGGCAGGTCCGCCAGCCACCGCGTCTCCTCCTCGGCCAGCTCCAGCAGCGCGCGCATGCCCTCCGTCACCTCGCGCGACGGAGAGTCCACCACCTCGCCCACCGTGAGCTCACGGTCCAGGTACGCGTCGAGGTCTCCCTCCAGCGCCTCCATCACGTTCAGCGCGTCGTTCGCATCCTCGGGCCCCAGGCCCTCCGTCTCCGGAGCACCCATGTCCCGCGCACGGAACTGTTCCTCGCCTCCAGTCAGAAGCTCGCCCACACACCCCTCCCCTCGACCGCGCGACCCGTTTCGCGCCAGGGCTCGCAACGTAGGGATGGGTCCGGCGCACGCCAGCGCGTCTGTCCACCGCGAGACGCTTCACCACTCGGGCCCGCGCTCGCTGTCCGCTGCATCACCGCCCATGCACGAACACGGCGACGCGACACGCCTGCACACCGACATCCCACGCCAGCGAGCCGCTCGCACCCCATCACACCGCGGAGCACTTCGACGCGCGCACGGGGTCATCACACCCGGCATGAGAATCGGTACAACCCCAACCCACGTCCCTACTCAGGAGCTCCCCCCCATGACGCCCCAGCAGCCCACCGAGGATGTCCAGGCCCTGCTCTCCCTCGAGCAGTCCATCGTCCGCGCCATCCACGCACGCGACACCCGGGCCCTGGAGGGCCTCATGGCCAAGGACCTGGTCTTCCGGATGGGCGACACGCAGACAGACCGCGCGACGTTCCTCGACAACGTCGCGTCCATCCCCGGCACCCTCCTCTCGGTGGAGACCGAGTCGGTGAGCGCTCACGTCTTCGGCGATACCGGTGTGCTCATGGGCACGCAGCGCGCTCGCGTGCGGCTGCCCGACGGCACCGAGGTGACGGACGTGGGGTACTTCACCGACGTGTGCCAACGGCGAGACGGCCACTGGTGGGTCGTCCTCGCGCACAACATCGCCGCGCCCGGGGACACGGCGCCAGCGCCACGTTGACTACGGACGACGCGGACCCGAGGACGACGACATCCCCAGCGGCCGCTGCGGCAACAACTTGAAGAGGAAGGCCAGCAGGTTGTCGAAGTGGTCGCCCTTGCGGAACACCGCGTCCACCGGCATGTCGATGGGGCTGTCCGCGCCGGTGACGAACACCACCTTCGCGCCCGGCATGTGGTGACGCACCAGCGGAATCAGCCCCGTCCCGAAGCCATCCCCCAGACTCTGGTCCAACAGCACCGCGTCGATGGGGCGCGGCTGGTTGAGCCACCGCTCCGCTTCCGAATAGGAGCCCGCCGTGACGACCGCGAACCCCGCCTCCTCCAGCAGCGCCGCGAGCGTCATCCGGTTGGACGGGTCATCTTCCACCAGCAGCAGGCATCGCCCGAAGGTCCAACTCGTCTCCATCACTTGCTCCCCCGTATCTCTTCTTGCCCCAGCCGCGTCCGGCCGCGCGCCTCCGGGCGATGGGGAAAGACGACCTCGACGTGGGTCCCCCCGGAGGGCCCCCCATCCAACGTCACCTTCCCCCCTTGGCGCAGCACCAACCGCTGCACGATGTTCAAACCCAACCCCGCGTGTCCCGGACGCGTGGAATAGAAAGGTTCGAAGGCACGCGAATACGCCTCCGCCGCCAATCCCTCTCCCGAGTCCTCCACGCGAATCCCCACGCCGCCCTCACCCTCCTCAACGTCCCAGGTCCGCAGGGTGAGCATTCCGCCGCGCGGCATCGCCTCCACGGCGTTGTCCACCAGACAGCGCACCAGCAGCGCCAGGTCCTCCACGTCCAACGGCACCGTGTCGCGCGCCTTCAGCTCGCGCACCACCCGCACGTGCTCCGGCACCCGCGCCTCCGCCAGCCCGCGCTCGGCGGCCTCGCTGGCATGACACAGCGGCCGGTCACTGCTCGACACCGGGGCGCGGCGCGTGAGCACCTCCTCGGCGGCCGCCAGCTCCCGGTCGATGAGCTGGAAGAAGGCCTCCACCCGGGCATCCGCGCCCCAGGCGTCCGTCTTCTGCATCTTCCGCATCAGGTAGAACGAGGCATTGCGGACGCTGGCCAGCTTGTTGCGCAGGTCATGCCGCAACGTGGAGGCCACGACGTCCGCCACCGCGGCCCGCTCCCGAGCCTGGAGGTCTGCGCGCGCGCCCATCCGTCAATTCCTCGCGCCCTGGGTCCCCGTGGGCCCCTGCGCCCTCGGCTGACCCCTCACCCGGGCAATCGCTTGCACCAGCTCCCGCAACGGCACGGGCTTCGTCATGCACACCACCGCCCCCTGCGCCGCCACCTTCCGGAGCAGCTCCGGCACCACATGGCCTGACATGGCGATGACCGCCACCGACAGGTCCGCCGCCTTCACCTTGGCCACCAGCTCCGGCCCGCTCATCTCCGGCATCACCAGGTCCAGCACGCACACGTCGAAGTCGCCCGAGCGCAGCCACGTCAGCGCTTCCTCGCCGCTGTACACGGCCCGCGCCCGCAGGCCCACCGTGCTCAACGCGCGCACCATGGCGCGCGCCACCGGCTCCGTGTCGTCCACCACCAACACCTGGGGCGCCCGCGCCGCGCGCAGGATGGTGTCCAGCGCGTGCGCCACGTCGAAGGGCTTGGGCAGCACGGTGAACGCGCCCTCCGCGAGCGCGTCCTCCACCAGCTCCTCCGCCGTGAAGGCGGTCATCAACACCACGGGCATGTCCGGTCGCGCCTGTTTGATTCGGCGCAACAGGTCCACCCCGTGCAAGCCCGGCATGCGCATGTCGCTGAGCACCACGTCCACCGGGTGCTCACCCAGGAGGCGCAGCGCTTCCTCGCCGTTGGAGGCCTCCAGAACGGTGTGGCCCTCCAACTCCAGGTTCGCCGCGAGCGTGATGCGCAGCCCCTCCTCGTCGTCGACCAAAAGGATGCGAGCGGGGCCCAAAGCCACGTCCTCCATCATGCGGCCTGCGCCGCCGCGGTTGCCGGGAGATGAATATGGAATTCACTACCCCGGCCGGCTTCGCTTCGCACAGAGATTGTGCCTCCGTGACGTTGCACCATGTTGGCCACAATGGCCAGCCCCAAGCCGGTGCCGCGCGTCTTGGTTGTGAACAGCGGTTCGAAAATCTTGGGCAGCACATCCGGTGGGATGCCCGTCCCGTCATCTACCACGCGAATGGCCCAGGGCCCCGCGTCTCCACCTTCCGCCAGCACTGAAACCTGCCCCGTCCTTCCCTGAGGCATGGCCTCCACCGCGTTCTGCACCAGATTCACCAGCACCTGACGGAATTGTTCCTTGTCCAGGCTGGGCACGGGCAATGACTCGGGGACATCGTTGACGATGCGCACGCCCTCCCGGGAGGGAACCACGCCGATGGCCTCGTCCACCAGAGGTCGTAAAGGACACGGCTGCAGCGCGGGGGGACGCTCGCGCGCGAAGTCGAGCAGGTCGGAGATGATTTTCGCGCACGCCCCCAGCTCGCGCTCCATCACTCCGAGGAACTGGGGCACGCGTGGGTCATCCGCGGCCCCAATCGCATCCCGGCTCAACCGTCGGGAGAGGTAGGCGTGCGCGTTGCGCACGGCGGCCAGGGGATTGCGTAGCTCGTGACCCACGCTGGCGGCGAGTTGACCCACCGCGGCCAGCTTCTCCACGCGGATGAGGTGCTCCTGGAAGCCGCTGAGCTCGCGCAGCGCGCGGTCCAGCTCGGCGGACTTCTCCTCCTCGCGCTCGCGCGCCAGCTCCAGCTCCGCGCGCCGCACCGCCACCTCGCGCATCTCCCGCCGCATCACCCTTCCCGCGTGCAGCAGCACCAGGTCCAGGCAGCCCACCCACAGCGCGTGCTCGAGGAAGCGCCACCACTCCGGATTCGGCAGGCCGTACACCGACTCCGGCCAGAGCAGCCCTCGGATGATGTGGTCCGCCACCGTCGCGCATGTCGCCGTGAGCAGCACCCACGGGTCGCGATACAGCGAGAGGAAGGCGAGCGAGACGAAGATGTGGAAGTGCGTCTCGATGCGCCCACCCGTCAGGTGGATGAGCAGCGAGGACCACAGCACCTGCGCCAGCGCCACGCCGTGCCGGGTGGAGGTGGCCCCGGGCCGCCAGTGCGCCAGGGCGATGGGGAACACGGTGAGCGCCGCGCCCAGGAAGAGCACCGCGTACACGTGCGCATGCAGCGCGCGGTCCTCGCCGGACCAGCCATAGGGCGACACGAAGAGCGCCACCAGGACACCCACGGCCCACTGCGCGAGCATCAGCCCCGCGAACAGCCGGTCGGTGCGACGGCGCACGGCGCCCAGGTGTTCGTGGAACAGCAGGACGGCGCGTTCCTTCAGTGCCACCGTGGGGCCGCTGGCATCCTCCGTGGGCTTCATGGGGTGTTCGTGGCCCGGGCCGCGGGCGGTTCCTCCGGTACGGGGCCGTAGACCGTTCGCATCATAGGCCAAGGAATGTCCGGAAGTGATGATTGCAACCCCGCGTGCCTGCTCGCTCCCCCGGGAGCTGGGGCCTCGGGGGACACACGGCGCCGTGCGTCGCGAGCCAGGGTGGAGGACGACTCGTGGGGGCGGCCCAAGGTGAGGGGATGTCGGCACGAGGGCGCGAGGCCTGGCTGCGAGCGCCGCGTGTCGAGGGGGCTTCGTCGTGGACCTCCCCCCGGCGGACCGGAGGGAGGGCTCATCGAGGCCCCCACTTGTGTTCGGCCAGGCCGAGGGAGAGCTGGCTCATCTCCCGCTTGAGGCGGGCGGACTCGGCGGCGCGGCGGATCATCCCGATGAGGTCCGCGGGCTGGTAGGGCTTGAGCACCAGATAGAAGAGGCCCTGCGTGTCCAGCCGGTCCCTCCAGTCGAGGTACTCGCGCGAGCCCGTCACGAGCACGCCCGCGAGGAAGGGGTCTCGGGTGACCGACTGTCGCAACAACTGGATGCCGCTGGGCCCGGGCATGTGGAGGTCCGTGCAGAGCACGTCGAACGGATGACGCGCGAGCAACCGGCGCGCGGAGAACGCGTCGCGCGCGGTCTGGACCTCGAAGTCCTCGGAGAGCACGGCGGCGGTGGTGGCGAGAACGGGCGCCTCGTCATCCACCACCAGCACCTGGAGCCGCGGAGCGTTCATGACGGGGAGACGGCGAGGATAACGATCCGTGGACACGCGCGTCCGCGGATGCGCATGACTGTTCGCCACCCACTGACACCCTGCACACGAGCGCTAGAAGGCGAGCACCCACACCCGCGAGAGGGAGGTGCGGGGAGTCCACCGACGGACGTCCCGCACACGACGTCGGCGCCTCGGGGCATGAACCATGCGGGGCAGCCCCGCCATTCGATGGGAGCCCGGCGGACGCGCTCGCATCGCCCATCACCGTCGTGGCGACTCGCGGGCGAGGCATCGCGCCACCTCGGAGGTGCTCGCGCCCGCGCGCCTCACCGCCCCGGGGGCTTCGCGCGCGGCGCTCTTCGCGGGGCCTTCGCCTTCACCAGCTTGCCGTCCCCGTCCTCCTCGCGCGCGGGCAGCGACGGGGCCTTGGGCAGGTGGCGCAGGCCCATCCAGCCGAGCGCCGCGACGTGACGGGCCACGCTCTCGGTGGAGAACGACTTCCCCTCGGCGGCCCACCAGTGCCCCACCTGGGTCACCATCCCGACGAGCGCGTTGGCGTAGATGGGCGCGACCTTGGAGGGATACCCTGCGCGCTCGAACTCGCTGCGGAACACATCCCCCACGCGGTGGGCCAGGTCATCGATGACGCGCGTCAGGCCGCGCCGCGCCGTCGCCAGGGGTGAATCCCGCGTCAACACCGCGAAGCCCGCGGGCTCGTCCTTCACGTAGGCCATGAACGCGAGCACCGCGCCCTCGAAGCGCTGGCGCGGCGAGCCCTCCGTGATGCTCGACGACACGCGCGCCACCAGGTCGTCCATCTCCCGCTCCATGATGGCCGCGTAGAGCCCCTCCTTCGCGCCGAAGTGCTCGTAGACGATGGGCTTGGACACGCCGGCCCGCTGCGCGACCTCCTCGATGGAGGTGGGCTCGTAGCCCTTCGCCGCGAAGACCTCCCGGCCAATCTCCATCAACTGGACCCGGCGCTCGGCGCCCGTGAGCCGTTGCCTCTTCTTCACGTTGACCTCGAACCTACTCACCAGTAACTTACCCGACCGAAACCTACCATGCGGTAGGGACGAACCAAGAGGACCGACGTCATGGATGCTTCCGTCTGGATGGGTATCGCTTCCGGCGGGGTGAAGCCATGACCACGGCGGTGCTCGCGGGGGAGAAGCCCAGGCTGCGCGGCGTGCTGCACCAGTGGGCGGCGACGTTCGCGGTGGGCGCTGGAATCGTCCTGGTGGCCATGGCGCCCACGTGGCGCACGGCCGTGGCCTCCGGCGCTTACGCGGTGAGCCTGGTCTCCCTGTTCACCATCAGCGCGACGTACCACCGGGTGAACTGGTCCCCGCGCGGGCGCACCTGGATGCGCCGGGCGGACCACGCCGCCATCTTCCTGCTCATCGCGGGCACGTACACGCCGGTGATGCTGCTGGGCCTGCCGCCGGAGGTGGGCAACCAGCTGATGCCGTGGCTCTACACGGGCGCGTTCCTGGGCATCCTCCAGTCCATGTTCTGGGTGAACGCGCCCAAGTGGGTGACGGCGGCGCTGGCCGTCGGCGTGGGGTGGACGATGATGCCGTACTTCGGCGACGTCTTCCGCGCGGTGGGGCTCGGCGCCACGCTGCTCATCCTCGCCGGAGGGCTCGCGTACACGCTGGGCGCGCTCGCGTATGCCTTCAAGCGCCCCAACCCCCTGCCTGGCGTCTTTGGCTACCACGAGGTGTTCCACGCGCTGACGCTCGTCGCCGCGGCCCTGCACTTCGTGGTGGTGCTGGGCATGGTGCGCGCGGCCGCATAGCACCAGGAGAAGGACCCTCACGCGGGGCCCTCTCCTGATGCGACTCACGACACCGTCAGCCGTGTCGGTGATGCGCGTGCATCGCCCCGGTGTAGTGCTGGAGCTGCCGACGCACGGCCTCGAACGCATCCGTCACGGCCTGGTACGGGTCCTCGTGCGCGGCGTGCTCGTCGGGGTCCCTGGCGGCCACCAGGTCCTTGCCGGGCACATGCAGGTCCACGCGCACCCGGAAGTGGTTGCCCTGGTGCTTGTGTCGATGCGGCTCGTCCACCACCACATGGCATCCGACGATGCCGTCGAAGAACTGCTCCAGCTTCTCCGCGTGGTCGCGGATGTGCTCGTTCAGTGCCTCGCTCGTCTCCATGCCCCGGTAGGTGATCTGCAACGCTCGCTTCATCGTCGGCCTCGGGTGCTGTCCCCGCTTGCGCGGGGCTCGGGTTGCACCTCTTCCCACTGCATCACCCCTGCCACCACCAACCCCTCGGAATGTCAGGGGCGGGCGCACGGAGGCCCGCAGGCTTTGCGGAGGAATGGGACAGCGCGCAGGGCCTGCGGGGCGAATCGCCCCACCTACCCGCGAACGTCCAGCACGGCCGCGCCGTGGACTCGCCCCTCACGCAGCGCGAGGAGCGCCTCGTTCGCCGACGACAGGGGGAACACCTGCACCCGCGTGTGCACCGGCACACGGGGCGCCAGCGCCAGGAACTCCACCGCGTCCGCCCGCGTCAGGTTGGCCACCGAGCGCACCACGCGCTCCTCCCACAGCCACGCATAGGGGAACGAGGGGATGTCGCTCATGTGGATGCCGCCGCACACCACCACGCCGCCCTTGTCCACGGCGCGCAGCGCGGCCGGCACCAGGCTGCCCGCGGGCGCGAAGAGGATGGCCGCGTCCAACGGCTCCGGTGGCAGGGCATCCGAGCCGCCCGCCCATTCGGCCCCCAGCTCCCGGGCGAAGGCCTGGCCCGCCTCGTCACCGGGACGGGTGAAGGCGAACACCCTGCGCCCCTGGTGACGCGCCACCTGGATGAGCAGGTGCGCCGCGGCGCCAAAGCCATACATCCCCAGTCGCGCGCCCTCGCCCGCCATCCGCAGGCTCCGATAGCCGATGAGCCCCGCGCACATCAGCGGCGCCACGTGCACGTCATCGAGCCCTGCCGGCAGCGGGAAGCAGAACGCGTGATGCGCCAGCGTGTACTCCGCGTAGCCGCCATCCACCTGGTAGCCGGTGAAGCGCGCGAAGTCGCAGAGGTTCTCACGCCCGGAGACGCAGAAGCGGCACTGGCCGCACGTCCAGCCGAGCCAGGGAACCCCCACGCGAGTCCCCGGCTCCAGCCCCAGCACCTCCGCGCCCACCTCCACCACGCTCGCCACGATTTCGTGGCCGGGAACGACGGGCAGCTTGGGGCGGGGCAGCTCACCGTCCACCAGGTGAAGGTCCGTGCGGCACACCGCGCAGGCTCGCACGCGCAACAGCACCTCCTGCGGCCCCGGACGGGGGATGGGCCAGCGCTCCTCTCGCAGCGGCTGTCCCGGCGCGTGCAGCGCCATCACGCGCATGGTGCCTTGCATGGGCCTGCCCCCCGGACCGCCCACCTCCAGGTGGGCGCGTCCGAGGGGAACATGGGGAGGGCCCTCCGCGTCGGGAAGCGCCCGCCCCTCCGTTCAAATCTGCACGCCCGCGAGGATGCCCGGCCAGGTGCGCACGATGGTGCGCCCGCTGTCGGAGACCTCCCTCCACTCCGGACCGATGCCGAGGTCCTTCCACGGGTCGCTCCCGTTCCAGGTGACGAGCGTGTTGGCGCTGACGCCGCCAAACACCGCGAAGCGCTTGGACAGCTGCCAGCCCGCCATCACCCGCAGCTGCCCGAGCACGTGGTTCGTGTCGTCGTCGAAGTCGAACAGCCGGTTCGCGTGCACGCTCGAGCCGAGCAGGTCCACGTCGAAGAAGAACCGCCCCGCGGGGATGTGCCCACCCACGCCCGCGCCCAACGTGTAGCGCCGCCGCTCTCCGCCCATCGGCGGGTTGAGGCCCACGGTGAACAGCGTGTACAGGTGACGTCCGCCCAGCTTCACGCCCACGTTGGTGAGCGCCACGTCGCTGGCCCACACCTGCACGTGCGCCTGGCCGTTCCCGACGAAGCTCAGCAGGCCCACCGATTCGCCCTCCGTCTCGCCCGCGAAGTTGAGCAACCCCACCTGCGCGCCGCCCATGTGGCGCGCCACGTTCACCAGGCCCACCTGCGCGCCGTCCACGTCGCCGCCCACGTTGATGATGGACACCTGCGCGCCGGCCAGCTTGCTCGCGTAGCTGACGCCCGACGACATCTGCATGCCCGTCAGCTCCGAGGCCACGTTGACGCCCGCCGACATCTGCACGCCTCGGGACACGCCGCGCGCCACGTTCGCGCCCACCGCCATCTGCAGACCCTTGAGCGTGCCCCCCGCCAGGTTGCCACCCACCGAGAGCTGCGCGCCCATCACGTCGCCGCCCGCCACGTTCACGCCCACGCCCATCTGCGCGCCGTCCAACGCCTGCGTCGCCACGTTCGCGCCCACCGTGAGCTGCGTGCCGCGCATCGCGCCGCGCACGATGTTCGCGCCCACGCCCGCGAGCAGCCCCTCCGCGTCCGCCCCCACCACGTTTCCGCCCACCGTCAGCAGCGTCCCGTTCACCGGTCCGCCCGACACGTTGACGCCCACCGAGGCGAGCACGCCGCTCGCGCCATGCGTCACCCAGTTGCCGCCCAGCGACAACCCCATCACCCGCACCCGCTTGGCGTGGGTGGCGAGCAGGCCGATGGACACGTCGTGCACCTGGTTCTTCTGACTGAAGCCCGACGTGCTCAGCCCCGGCAGGACGGTGAAGCTGAAGGGCACATGGACCTCCGCCTCCTCGGCCCCCTCCACGGTGGCCTTGGCCTGCACCGCCGTCGGCGCGTCAGCGGCCGCGGTGCTCCCCACCATCGTCGCCTCCACCAGCGGAGGCGGCGCCATCACCCGCTCCGCGCCCGGCCCCTCCACCACCCCCTCCCCTCCCGCCGAGGCCACGGGGGCCGGGTCGCCTGCCTTCACCTCCTCGGCCCCCGCGGCCATCGCCACCATGGCCGCCATGACGCCCGCACACACCGAGACCTTGCGCTTCATCGCTGAACCTTCCTGAGTTGTTTCCAAGAGGGGCTCGGCCCACCTTGACGCGGGCACACGAGCCACGGTTGCTTCGCGGGGGCCGTGACGCCCCCTTCACGCAACGGAACACCGGCCCCACGAAATACTGTCACCCGTTAGAATCCAGCCATGTCCCAGCCCCCTTCCCCACCCTCGCGTCGGGACGTGCTCGTCGCGGGACTCGGCGCCGCGTTGCTGTCCCCGCTCGCCCACGCCGCCACCCCCATCCCCAAGCCCGCCATGCTCACCCGCCCCATCCCCAAGTCCGGCGAGGCGCTGCCCGTCATCGGCCTGGGCACCTGGCAGACCTTCGACGTGGGCGCCTCCCCCGCCGAGCGCGCCCCCTTGAAGGACGTGCTGCAGCGCTTCCTCGACTCGGGCGCGCGCCTCATCGACTCCTCGCCCATGTATGGCCGCGCCGAGCGCGTGGTGGGCGACGTGCTCGCGCAGTTGCCGGACGCGCCCAAGCCCTTCCTCGCGACCAAGGTGTGGACCACCGGCAAGGAGGCGGGGCTCGAGCAGTTGGAGACGTCCGTGCGCGACATGGGGCGCGGACGCATGGATTTGCTCCAGGTCCACAACCTCGTCGACTGGCGCACCCACCTGCCCGTGCTGCGCGAGTGGAAGGCGAAAGGGCGCGTGCGCTACGTGGGCATCACCCACTACCAGAAGAGCGCCTTCCCGGAGCTGGAGCGCCTGTTGAAGGAGCAGACGCTGGACTTCATCCAGCTGCCCTACTCCCTCACGGACCGCGAGGCGGAGAAGCGGCTGCTGCCCGCCGCCGCCGCGAACGGCGTGGCGGTGCTCGTCATGCAGCCCTTCGCCACCGGCGACCTCTTCCGCCGGGTGAAGGGCCGCGCGCTGCCCGAGTGGGCCCAGGAGTTCGACTGCGACAGCTGGGCGCAGTTCTTCCTGAAGTTCATCCTCGGCCACCCCGCGGTGAACTGCCCGCTGCCCGCCACGAGCAATCCCAGACACGTGGCCGACAACGTGCGCGCGGGCTTCGGACGCCTGCCCGACGCGAAGACACGCGAGCGCATGGCGCGCGTGCTCGACACGTAGCTACAGCTCCGGGTCCGGCGTGTACTGCACCTCACCGGTGGCGGCGAGCACCACGCCGGTGCCCGGCTCACCCGCGTCGTCATCGCGGCCGACCTCCAGCACCTCGTCCTTCGCGTCCCACTGGCCCAGGTAGTACGAGCCGCCGGCCACCATGCACGCGCGCCCCTCCGACACCAACGTCTCCACCACCTCCTGCTTGTCGCTGGTGGCGCGCAAGAGCGTCCACGCCTTGCCGTCCTCGCGGAACTCGCCGACCATCTCCTCCAGCTCCGCGTCGCTCGGCGTGCCCTTGTCCAGGATCTGCTTCTCCCACCGACGCCCGTCCTTCGCCGGCTGGCGCTCCTTCCACGCGCGCCCCAGCTCCAGGAGCTTCTCCTCCGCCGCGTCCTGCAGCCCGTGCATCTCCTCGGGCAGCTCGATCTCCTCCAGCGCCAGCAGCGCCGTCTCGATCTGCAGCGCCTTCAGGCACCACTCGTTCCACGCGGTCTTCAGCATCGTCGCACTCGCTTTCCATCCCCGGGCACGGCAACCACCCCGCCACCGTGAGGGCTTTTCGAAGCCCACTACCACACCGCCCGCCTGCCCTGGCGCCATCCGGCCGGCCTCACCCGCCCGGGCCTCCGGACACTGCCTAGTTTTCAGGGTCAGGAGGCAGACATGAGCAAGAAGCAGGAGCAGGACACGCGCGGCGCCGTCGAACACCTGGGGGAGCTCATCCACGGCATCAAGGTCGCCATGATGACCACGGTGGACTCCGACGGGAGCCTGCACAGCCGCCCCATGTGGACCCAGGACCATGACTTCGACGGAGAGCTCTGGTTCTTCACCCGGGAGCACTCGCACAAGGTGGACGCGGTGGAGCAGGACCACCACGTCAACGTCGCCTTCTCCGACCCCACGCGCGAGCGCTACGTCTCCATCAGCGGCCGCTGCCGGCTGGTCAAGGACGCCCGCAAGATTCGCGAGCTGTGGAGCCCCCCGCTCAAGGCCTGGTTCCCCGACGGCATGGATGATCCCGAGCTCGCGCTCCTGTGCGTGAGCGTGGAGCGCGCCGAGTACTGGGACACGCCCTCCAGCCGCATGGTGCAGCTGGTCGGCATGGTGAAGGCCGCGCTCACCGGCAAGAGCTACGCGCCGGGCGACCACCAGGCCCTGGAGCTCGGCGGCTCTCGCTCCCATTGACACTTGGGGTTGCGCCACGACGACATGGGCGCCATGACAGGCCCGCAGCCGACCGTTGGCTTCCGGGCCGTCCCACCCCCCTCGAAGGCTTCCCCCACCCCTCGACACTCACCCCGCCGTTTCACCCCGGGTCCTAGCGACCCCGGACCTACCCTCCGTGCCCATGGATGGTCAGGTAGGTGTCATTTTTCTCACCACCTGGTGTTTCTCTGACAGGCGCGTTCGCGTCGGCTTGTACCTGGGGCTGCGCTGATCCATCAGTCCGCCCCATGGCGTGCTAACCAGCCTCCCCCACATGACGTTGAAGTCACGAACGCTTTAGCGTATCAACCATCCGCATCCGAGATTTTCCGCAAACCCCACGGCATCCAGTCGGTGCGCAGCGGCAAGTCCGAGAAGACTCACCACAGGGCGGCTCCCCCGCCCCCCTTAAGGAACCCCACGATGGAGAACAAGAAGTCGGTCACGAAGCCCGAGGGCAAGCTGGCGGTGCTGGTGCCCGGACTGGGCGCGGTGTCCACGACGCTGATGGCGGGCGTGGAGCTGGCGCGGCAGGGCAAGGGCGCGCCCATCGGCTCGTTGACGCAGATGGGCACGGCGCGCCTGGGCAAGCGCACGGACGGACGCACCGTGAAGCTGGGCGAGCTGGTGCCGCTGGCGGGTCTGGGTGACGTGGTCTTCGGCGCGTGGGACATCATCAGCGAGGACGCGTACCAGGTCGCGGTGCGCTCCGGCGTGCTGCACGACAAGCACCTGGAGCAGGTCAAGCCGTTCCTGCAGGGCATCAAGCCGAAGAAGGGCGTGCACGACCCCGAGTTCGTCCGCCGCATCGAGGCCAACCACACCAAGTCCACCAAGACGCACCGCGAGAGCGTCGAGGCGCTGCGCCAGGACATCCGTGACTTCATCAAGGAGCTCGGCGCCACCCGCGCGGTGATGGTGGTGTGCAGCAGCGTGGAGACCTTCCGCCCGCTGCCCGAGTCCTTCAAGACGCTGGCCGCCTTCGAGAAGGCGCTCGACGAGAACAGCACGGACATCAACCCCACCGCGCTCTACACCTACGCGGCCATCAAGGAGGGCGTGCCCTTCGCCAACGCCACCCCCAACGCCAGCGTGGACACGCCGGCGCTGCAGGAGCTGGCGAAGCAGGCGGGCGTCCCCATCGCGGGCCGCGACCTCAAGAGCGGCCAGACGATGATGAAGACGGTCATCGCGCCCGCGCTCAAGGCCCGCATGCTTGGCCTCGAGGGGTGGTTCTCCACCAACATCCTCGGCAACCGCGACGGCGAGGTGCTCGACGACCCCGCGGCCTTCAAGGCCAAGGAAGTCACCAAGTCGAGCGTGCTGGACACCATCCTGCAGCCGGACCTCTACCCGGAGCTGTACAGCAAGTACTCGCACAAGGTGTCCATCCACTACTACCCGCCCCGCGGCGACGCGAAGGAGGGTTGGGACAACATCGACATCATCGGGTGGCTCGGCTATCCGATGCAGATCAAGGTCAACTTCCTCTGCCGCGACTCCATCCTGGCGGCGCCGCTGGTCCTGGACATCGCGCTGTTCCTGGACCTGGCCAAGCGGCTGGAGTGGCGCGGCATCCAGGAGTGGATGTCCTTCTACTTCAAGAGCCCCATGGCGCAGCCGGGCCTGCCCGTCGAGCACGACCTGTTCATCCAGCTCACCAAGCTGAAGAACACGCTGCGCGTCGTGGCCGGTGAGGAGCCCATCACCCACCTCGGACTCGACTACTACGGGGATGACCTCCCGCTCGCTCGCTAAGACTCCGGCGTTCATCTGGCTCGTCACCCTGTTGGCGATGGGCCATTTGATGCTGGTGACGGCCACCGGTCGGCTCCGGTGGGACCACGTCGCGGCGGACGCCGCGCTGCTGGGGGTGGCCTGGGCGGGCCCCCGCACGCGTCGGTTCCTCTTCGGCGGGTTCCCCCTGTGGCTGACCGGCATGCTGCTGGACAGCCAGGGGCTCTGGCTGTTCCTGCGCGGCCCCATCCACACAGGTGACTTGTGGGTGTGGGAGACGCAGTGGTTCCCCGCCCCGGGCGGTGTCAACTGGCCCCAGTGGTGGAGCACCCGCTCGAACGTCCTGTTGGACCTGCTGTGCGGCTTCGCCTACGCGGCCTACCTTTACGAAGTCTTCTTGATGGCCATCTTCTTCTTCGTGAAGAAGGACGCGCGCTTCGAGAAGCTGTGCTGGGCCTTCCTGGTGGTGAACGCCCTGGGCGTGGTCACCTACCTGCTCTATCCGGCCGCGCCACCCTGGTACATCCTGGATTACGGCCCGGGCCCCGCCAACCTGGCCGCCCTGCCCAGCCCCGCGGGCACGGCGCGCTTCGATGCCCTGTTGGGTATCCACTACTTCGCCGGCTTCTACGCGCGCAATCCCAACGTGTTCGGCGCCATGCCCTCGCTGCACGCGGCCTACCCCTTCATGGTGATGCTGTTCGTGTGGAGGGATGGGTGGAAGTGGCGGGTGGCCACCGGGGCGTTCGCCCTGCTCGTCGCATTCTCCGCCGTCTATTTGACGCACCACTATGTCCTGGACGTGCTCGCGGGCCTCGCCTTCGCGCTCGCCGCCTTCCTGGTGGTGGAGCTCGCGTTCTCGCGCAAGAGCGCGCCCATGACTGTTTCGCTGCCGCTGACACCTGGAGGGGACACCCGTGCTTGAGAACCTGGTCGACTGGTTGACCGGAAACCTGTCTCCGTCGGCGCGCATCTGGACCGCGCTCGCGCCCGCCATCCTCGCCTGTGTGTACTTCCTGGGAGGGTTGCTCATCTTCTGTATCCGCGTCGCCTTCAAGGGCGTGCCGCGCGACGAGGAGACGGTCAAGCGAGGCAACGCGGGCTTCGTGGGCTACTTCCTGCGCCACTACTTCTTCTGGGTCATCCAGCCGTTGTGGGCGGTGATTCTGCGCTCGGGCCTTCCGGCCAACGCGCTGTCCATGCTGTCGGGCCTGCTCGGCATCTCCTCCGGCGTGGCGGTGGCGGCGGGGCGCTTCGCGCTCGGCGGCTGGCTGTTCTTGGCCGCGGGCATCCTGGATGTGATGGACGGGCGAATCGCCCGCACACGCAAGGAGGCCAACCCCGCGGGCGCGGCGCTGGACTCGGTGCTGGACCGGTACGTGGACTCGGCGATGTTGATGGGCCTGGCTTGGTACTACCGGGACACGTGGGTGCTCTTGCCGGCGCTGGGCGCGCTCTTGGGCTCGTCGCTGGTGCCGTACGTGCGCGCCAAGGGCGAGGGCCTGGGCGTCAACGTGCGCGACGGCGCGATGCAGCGGCTGGAGCGCGTGCTCTTCCTGGGCGCGGGCACGGCGCTGTCGCCGATTCTCGAGGCGGTGTTCTGGCCCGAGGAGAAGCACCCCATGCACTGGATGGCGGTGGTGGGCCTCGTCTTCGTCGCCATCATGAGCAACCTGACGGCCATCTCCCGGTTCCGGAACCTGGTGAAGGCGCTGGCGCCGAAGCGTCAGGAGGCGCGCTCGGAGAAGGCGATTGTGGGCCTCAACGCGGCGGCGGGCGCCATCGCGACGGTGGCGGACTTCGCGGTGGTGCTGGCGCTGGTGGAGTGGATGGGCCTGCTCCCCGCGTGGGCCACGGTGCTGGGCGCGCTGCTGGGCGCGGTGGTGAACTACTCCATCAACCGGGTGCTCACCTTCCGCAGCACGGCGGCGGTGGGCCGGCAGATGATGCGCTACGCGGTGGTGAGCGGCACCAGCGCGCTGCTCAACGCGGGCGGCGTGGCGCTGCTCACGTTGCATCCGCAGCTGGCCTACACGCTGGGCTGGTGGCTGGTGCGCGGCGTGGTGTACTTCGCGTGGAACCTGCCCCTGCAGCGCGACTACGTCTTCAACGACACGAACTCGTCGGACGCGCTCATGGAGCAGCGCCCCCATGCGGCGTGAGGGGCGGCTCCAGGTCCTGGGACTCCTGCTGACGCTGCTGCTGCCCACCGTGGCGGCGGCGGGCGCGGCGCTGGAGCCCACGCTCTCCTCGAGCGACAACTACGGGGAGAGCTTCACCTTCATCGGGGACCTGGAGGACGGCACCTTCGTGCTGGTGCAGTTGCAGGTGACGAACATCGGCCCGGGCTCGCGCACGGGCATCTGCCGGGCGACGGTGCTCAAGCCGGGGCAGCGCGCGTGGACGCCGCAGAAGAAGGTGGGCGCGAAGGAGTGGAGTTATGACGCGGCCACCAGCACCTTCCGCGTGGGGGCGTGCTCGGCGCGCTCCGCGGACGGCGTGACGAAGGTGGAGGCGGGGCTGGAGGGCGGGCGGGTGGTGCTGGAGTACGCGGCGCAGGTGGAGCCGCGCTCGCCGGAGGGCTCCGAGGTGGAGGTGGGCAGCGCGCGCTACCGTCACGAGGTGACGCTGGCGTTCAGCCCGCTGAAGGCGACGGTGCAGCAGCCCAAGGGCACGGCGGTGACGCTGTCGGGAGGCGGGTACGCGGACCACACGCGCTCCACCATTCCCCCGGGGAAGCTGGCGCGGCGGTGGGTGCGCTTCCGGGCGCTGCGCGACGGCGGCGAGCGGATGGTGCTCCTGGCGCGCGAGGGACAAGACGGTGAGTTCGGCCCGGTGTACTCGTGGACGGAGGGTGGCGCGCCGAGCGCGATGGAGTCGTTCACACTCAGCCGCGAGGGCGCGAAGGAGCGCAGCGTGTGGACGGTGGATGTGTTCGGCGGCGATGGCGCGAAGGCCATGGTGCTGAAGTCCACGTCGCTTTTGCAGCGCAGCGCGCCCGTGGAGGAGCTGGGCATGCTGGGTGGGCTCATCAAGCCGGTGGTGGGCTCGCCGGTGACGTACCTGCACCGGGCGGTGCTGGAGCGCGCGGGGAAGACGCCGGTGGCGGGGTTGATGGAAGTGACGCTCGAGGGTGATTTGTGAGCGTGTCGTTGTTGCGGGACGTGCACCACGTGCCGGGGGTTCGCGGCTGGGTGCGCAAGCAGGTGCTGCGCTCGGTGGCGCGCTGCGTGGAGTGGAGCACGAAGCTGCCGGGGCGTGGCCTCAACGTGTCGCAGGTGAACGAGTGGCTGCACGTGGGTGGCGCGGTGTCGCCGTCGCGGTACGCGGAGCTCAAGGCGCGCGGAATCACGGCGGTGATTGATTTGCGCGCCGAGCGCGTGGACGACGCGAAGGCGCTGGCGGCGCTGGGCATCGAGCTGCTCAACCTGCCGGTGACGGACCGGTATCCGCCGTCGGTGGAGCAGCTGGTGCAGGGTGTGGAGTGGGCGCTGCCCCGGTTGGAGAAGGGCGGGCACGTGTACGCGCACTGCGAGCACGGCGTGGGGCGTGGGCCGTTGATGGGCCTGGCGGTGATGGTGGCGAAGGGCTGGGAGGCGCCGGCCGCGTACCGCGCGCTGAGGAAGGCCCGGTGGCAGTGCACGTTGAATGACCGGCAGCTCGGCGGCCTCGCGGACTTCGTCACCGCGTGGGCGGCCCGTCGGTCCGGGCGCGCGGCGTAGCGCGTCGACTCGCGGCTCCGTGGGGCCCCGCACTCCAGCGGACAGTTGAGCTCGGGAGGACTGCGCTTCCGCGGCCCCGGGCTCCTACGCTGGAGTCAGGGCGTGACGGATTCTCGGAGGGAATGTCCGGACGCACGCTCGACGTGTTCCACCACGGGAGACACCCGTCATGCTGGAGCTCTTCACCGATGACGTGCGTCGGAATCCCTTTCCGCTGTATGCGGAGCTGCGTGAGCGCTCGCCGCTGTTGCACGAGCCACGGGCGGACCTGTGGATTCTGTTCGACTACGACAGTGTGAAGCGGGCGCTGCAGGACCATGAGGTGTTCAGCTCCGTCGTGACGACGGTGACGGGGAGGACGCCGGACTGGCTGTTGTTCTCGGACCCACCCCGCCACACGAAGCTGCGCGGCATCATCATGAGGGCGTTCACGCCGCGCTCCATCGCGAACCTGGAGCCACACGTGCGGGAGCTGTCGCGTGGGTTGCTCGCGCCGCTGGTGGGGCGCGGGGAGCTGGACGTGGTGGCGGAGTATTCGAGTCAGCTGCCGACGATGGTCATCGCGGAGATGATTGGGATTCCGGTGGAGGACCGGGGGCGGTTCCTCGAGTGGGGGGACATCATCCAGAAGCTCAGCCACACCATCTCCGAGGGCGAGGAGGCGGAGCGGGCGCGAGCGGAGAACGCGGCGATGCGCGACGAGATGCGGGGGTATCTCTCGGTCATCCTGGAGGAGCGACGGAGGGCGCCGAGGGATGACCTGCTGACGCGGCTGGTGGAGGCGGAGGTGGATGGGGAGCGGTTGAATGAGAAGGAGATCCTCGGCTTCTTCCAGTTGCTGTTGGCGGCGGGGACGGAGACGACGACGGACCTCATCGACAACGCGCTGCTGTGCCTCCTCGAGCACCCGGACCAGTTGGAGCGACTGAGGAGACAGCCGGAGCTGATGGGCTCGGCCATCGAGGAGGTGCTGCGATTCCGGTCGCCGGCGCAGTCGATGTATCGGTCGACGAAGCGGGCGGTGGAGTTGAACGGGCGGGTGATTCCTGCGGGGAAGTTCGTGTTGCCGATGATGGGCTCTGCGAACCGGGACCCGCGACACTTCGATGAGCCGGAGCGGTTCGACATCGGGAGGGAGCCGAATCCGCACCTCGCCTTTGGACACGGCATCCACTTCTGCCTGGGGGCGGCACTGTCACGGATGGAGGCAAGGGTGGCGCTCACGGATCTGCTGGAGGCGCTGGGCGACTTCAGGCTCGCGAGCGACACCCCGTGGGAGCCGCGTCAGGCGCTCCACATCCACGGCCCCAAACGCCTGCCACTGCGCTTCGAGCCTGGCACGCGGCGCTGAACAGCCAGTCCTCGCTTGGGGCTCCGGGTGCTACGCTCATCAGCCCGGAGGGAGGAAAGCGATGAGCACCACGTCGTGGTTCGTGATGGCTGTGGTGCTCACAACCCCTATCGGTTGCAGCTCGAACCCCAACGTCCGTGTCCGTCGCCTGGAAAATGGCCGTCTCCAAGTCGACGGACCACTCGCCGGCCCCTTCAAGACCACTGAGGAGTTGGCCCTCGCCGGGTGTGAGCTGATGACCGGCCAAGGTGGAGCATCCTCAGGACCGCTAGGGTCCGAGTACTGCGCACTCAACTATTACGCCCCTGGCGAGGATGCGTTCTATCTGAGCTATCTGTCTGACTTCAAAGAGCGGCAGGACTCACGTGAAGCGAAGACGTGCTCGATGCCGCAAGTCCTGAACGACCCTGCGCGAAGGAACGCCCTCATCACGGGCGGCGACCATACGCATCCCCACAACGCTCGATTCTCACCCGGCGACTTGAGCGGCAAGTGGTCGCCCACGAGACTCGTCGCGGAGGGGACCGGACGGGTCTTCCATCGCGAACTCTTCGTCTTCAATCGGAGAGGCAGTGCTCCCTGTACCGTCTACAGCTTCAACTACGCGACTCGGGTGGTCTCAGCCTTGAGGAGCGGACAGTGGATTCAAATCGGGCAGGTCTACGACGACAACGGGAACATCCGCATGCTCGAGGGAATGGGATGGGACCTCCAATGAAGCAGACCTCACTCACAGCCCTCGTCTGTGGCGCGGCGCTCATGAGCGGGTGCTCTCTGCTGGGCTACTACAAGCCGAAACAGGCCGAGCGAGCACCGCCCGTGGAGTCGGCCAAGGTGGCGTTCCCCGACTCGTTCGAGCAAGGAACGCACCTGGACGGCCCCGCCATGGCGGCGCTCGAGGTCGCCATGAACGCGTTCCTGCCACCCGACCGTCGCCCGGAGGCACGCGACGAGGCGCTCGCGCGATGTCTCGCGCGTCGCGACACCTACGACACCACCGTGATGAAGGAGAACGACGACCTCTACTTCGTCAGCTTCCTCCCGAGGCTCTCACGCTGCGGCATCGACCTCGAAACACCCATCATGGATGCAGGGGCGGTCTACGCCATCGATGCGCGCGGCCGCATCCTCGCGGAGCTCTGACTACCAGCGCCGCTCCGGCTCCATCGCCGTGGGCCGGCGCTTGTCCGTGGGCGTCAGCGCATCCGGGGGAGAACAGCGACACACCTCGCAGCCCCGGTCGCGGTCCATGGAACACTCCGTGCCCGTGATGCACGAGAGGTTCCGCGACTCCTCACAGCGCGTGTCGCCCTTCTTCTCCTCACGCTGGCCCCCGTGGGAACACCCCACCAGGGCCACCGCCATCGACACCGCCGACCACCACCCGAGCGCCTTGCCTCGCATCATCACGCTGCCCTCCAGAGCTACGCCCCCGGCGCCGGCTCCTCCGCCGTCGCGCTGTGCTTGCGCCGCCAGCGCTCCACCAGCAGCAACAGCGACGGGAAGCCCAACAGCACGATGACGAGGTTCAACCCGAACCCCAGATTCGCCAGGTCGCCAATCGAGTTCAACCCCGGGTGCTTCGCCAACACCAACGCCACGAAGCCAATCGCGCTCGTCAGCAGGCCGCCCGTAATCGCCCGCCCCGTCTCCGCGTACACGGAGATGAAGTCCGCCCCCGGCTCACCCAACCGCTGCACCAGGTGCACGCCCGCGTCCACCGTGGTCCCCACCAGCACCGGCAGCACCATGATGTTCAGGTAGTTGAACTGCAAATCCAACAGCGCCATCAACCCCACCAGCCCCGCCACCGACAACAACGTCGGCACCATGCAGATGAGCGCCGTGCGCAGCTTCCCCAACGTCAGCCACATCGCCGCCAGCACGCTCAACACCGCCGCCGCCAGGATGCGCGGACCCTCGCGCGACACCATGTCCAGGATGTCCGCCAGGATGAGCGCCTCACCCGCCGCCGACACCTGACTGCCGTCCGGCATCTGCAGCCCGCGCACCTCCTTGGAGAAGCGCCGCGTCCCCTCGCCGTCCGATAGGCTCACCCCGCCACCCGCGTACACCAGCACCACGCCGCCCGTGCTCCCATCCAGGCTCTCGAACTGGTGACGCACGCTCGCCGGCAGCTCCGCCTGCGTGAAGGGCTTCGCCTTCGACATGTTCAACGCCCGCGCCAACGCCACCCGCGTGTCCTCCGGCAGCCGCTCCGGATCCAACTTCTCCAGCCGCGCCCGGATGGCCTCCAGCACCGTCTGCTTCTCCGACTGCTGCCGGGGCACCAGGTCCTCCAGCGCGCCCACGAAGTCGATGGTGGACTCCTTGCCCCGGGCCGTCTTGCGCGCCTCGAGCTGCCGCACCACCTCGCGCTCCATGTCCTGCGAATCCGTCAGCACCACCACCGGCGTCTGCGAGTAGCCCAGGATGTTGTTCACCTTCTGGTCCAGCACCGCCGACGCCTGCTTGTAGTCCTCCAACGTGCGCGAGTCGTAGTTGAACGAGATGCGGTACGCCTGCGAGATGAGCACCAGCACGCCCACCCCAATCACCACCGCCACCCCGCGGTAGGAGCGCGGCAGCCAGCGCCCCAACAGCGCCATGGGCCCCGAGCCCTCCTCCTGCGTGCGCGGCGTCCACCCGAAGCGCGACGCCATCCCCAACAGCGCCGGCAGGATGAGCACGTACGCGAAGATGCTCACCAGCATGCCCACCGCCGCGATGATGCCGAACTCGCGGAACGCCCTGAACTCCGACAGCGCCAGGCTCAGGAACGTCAGCGCCGCCACCAGCGCCGCGATGAGCGCGGAGAAGCCCGTGTGCCGGAAGGACTCCTGCACCGCCGCCTCGGAGGTCATCCCCTCCGAGCGCAACGTCCCGTATCTCCCCAACAGATGGATGCCGTGCTCCACGCCCAGGCCACCGAGCACCGCCGCCAAAAAGCCCGTCAGCAGATTGACCTGCCCGTACGCCAGCCCCACGAAGCCGTACGTCCACCCCAGGCCCGCCATCACCGGCACCATGGTGAGCACCACCGACAGCGCGCTGCGGAAGTGGAACACCAGGTAGACCACCAGCATCACCATCGCCAGCGTGGACGCCCGGGCCAGGTCGCCCACGATGACGCGCTGCTGGTCGATCTTCTTCTTGAAGGTCCCCGTCACCGCCGTCTTGAAGCCCGGCCCGTACTTGGACAGGTCCTGCTTCGCCAGGAAGTCCTCCACCTGGGTGACGACCTTCTTCGAATAGTCCAGGTCCGCGGCGCTGCCCTTCGGCTTCGCCATCAACACCACCATCCGCTCCGTCGTATCCAGGTAGTACAAGTCACCCTGGCCAGACAGGCGCTGGTTGGCGCGGCCCGTGTACTTCTGCTCGATGTCGGAGAAGTCCACCGACGGCGCGGGCTCCTCGTCCAGCCGGACGAAGAGCGGGTTGGCCTGCTCCTTCTCCCAGGAGATGCGCGCGTCGATGCGGCCCTGAATCGTCTTCAGGTCCTCCAGGTCGACGTAATACAGCGCATGCTGGTTGAAGAACTCGCTGGGGCGCTGGAAGTTGACGTAGCGAATCTCCGACAGCTCCGCGAGCTTCGGCGCCATGTCGTCCACGAAGCGCTTGAGCGTCTCCGGCTCGGCCCCCATCCCCACCACCACCACGTTGCCCTGGCCACCGAAGCGCTTGCGCATCTTCTCGATGTCCTGGACGCTCGGGAACGACTTGGGCAGCAGGCCCACGAAGTCCGCGCTGAGGGTCAGGTTCCTGGCGAACCAAACCCCCAGGAGCGTCAGCACCACCGCCACCACCACCGCATGCATCGGACGCCGATGGCTTCGCGCGGCGAGTTGGCCCATCGCCCCCTCGAACCGCTCCGACCAACGCTTCTCACCCATGTTGCGACACCTGCTGTGTTGTTTGCGGGCCGAACCGCGACCCACCTTGGGCATGCGCCAACCGGGGAGTCAACGCGTTTATGCCGTAAGCCGGAATGTAAGGCCCCGAATGACTTTCCCTCTGTAACGCGGTCCCACGTCGCCCGCCCGACTGTCCGCAGGCCGGCCTGCGGGCTCGCGCCGCGCATCGCCTCGCACCGCGCATCCAGGACGGGAGCGACGGGTCCACCGTCCTCCTGGAGGGCAGACGGCCGAGCGGCGCGGAGTGCACGTGCCGCGCCGCGTCCCCACGTTCCCGCCCACATGGGGCCGCTCTCGCGGACACCCGAGGGAGGGGAAGCCGTGCCACCTTCCACGCCGTCGGACTTCTCCGGGGGCAGGAGGCTGGGACGCCCGCGCGACGGATGGACTCGGAGCCGACCACATCGACGCAGGGGGAGCGCCGTTGGATGCAGCGCGTGGAGCGGGGCCTCGGTGCCCTGGCCGCGCGCAGCCACCGGCGGCCGGTGCTCGCGCTGGGCCTGGCGGTGGTGCTCGCGGCGGTGGGAGGAGTGCTCGCGCTCAACCTCCGCCTCAACGCCAATCTGGTGGACCTGCTTCCCCGCTCCTTCGAGAGCGTGCAGGCCCTGGGAGAGCTCGAGTCCCGCTTCGGCGCGCTCGGCTGGGTGGCGGTGGTGGGCGAGGGAGGCGACGCCGAGTCGCTGCGCCGCTTCGCCGATGACCTGGCGCCCCAGTTGGAGAAGCTGCCGGGCATCCGCTTCGTGGAGAAGGAGCGCACGGGCGCCTTCTTCCGGGACCGGGCGCTCTACTTCCTGTCGGAAGAGGACCTGAAGGAGGTCCACCGTCGGCTCGCCGCGCGGCTGGCGTGGGAGCGGCAGCGGGCCAACCCGCTCTACGTGCCGCTGGTGGACGAGCCGGAGCCGTCGCTCGACTTCTCCGACCTGGAGGCGAAGTACGGCGGCGCGGCGGGACAGAAGCTGTCGGGAGCGAAAGACGACTACTACCTGGACGCCAAGGCCGGGCGCGTCGTCGTGCTGGCCAAGCCGGAGACGACGTCCGCGGACCTGGGCTACTCGCGGCGAATCGTGGACGAGGTGCGCGGGCTCATCGACGCGCAGGACCTGTCCAGGTACGGCCCCGGCTTCAAGGTCGACATCACCGGCACCTTCCAGAAGAAGCTGGACCAGCAGCAGCAGATCATCCGCGACATCGCCGTGTCGTCCGCCGTGGCCACGGCGCTGATGCTGCTCTACCTGCTCTTCCACTTCCGCAGCCCCGTGGCGGTGGGGCTGGTGCTGGCGCCGGTGGGCGCGGGGCTCGCGTGGACGTACGGCCTGGTCGCGCTCGTCTACGGACAGGTGAACCTCCTGACGGGCTTCCTGGGCGCCATCCTCGGGGGCCTGGGCGTGGAGCACGGCATCCACCTGGTGGGCCGCTATCTCCAGCTGCGCACCCACGGGGAGAGCTCCGAGCAGGCCACGCGCGAGTCCTTCACACACACGGGCGGCGCGGCGCTGGTGTCCGCGCTGGTGGCGGCGCTCACCTTCTTCGTGCTGGGCACGTCCCAGCTGCGCGCGTTCCGGGAGTTCGGCGTCATCGCCGGCATCGGCATGGTGGTGCTCGTCGCCGCCTACGTGCTGGTGCTGCCGGCGCTGCTGGGCCTCACCGCGCGCTTCGACTGGCGCCCCCGGCACGCGCGCGTCGCGCCGCGCGAGTCCGCGATGGGCCGGGTGCTGGTGCGCCACCGCGGGGTCATCACCCTCGTCTCCGCGGCGCTGCTGCTGGGGCTCTTCTCCCAGGTGCCTCGGGTGCGCTTCGACTACAACTTCGGGACGCTCGAGGACCAGGACCTGCCGTCGTTCGTCCTGGACCGACAGGTCAACGACATCATCGGCTACTCGCAGACGCCCGTGGTGGTGCTCACACGGGACGAGCAGGAGGAACACGCGATGGCGTCCGCGCTCGCCCAGCGTCAGCGGGAGCGGGGCGAGGACTCCACCATCGACTTCGTGGCCTCGCTGTCCTCGCTGGTGCCGCGGGACCAGCCGAGGAAACAGACGGTGCTGCGCGACATCCACGCGCTGCTGGAGAACGTCCCGGAGGAGCGGCTCTCCGCCGAGCAGCGCGCGCAGGTGGTGGAGCTGCGCCGGCAGACGGAGGCGCAGCCCTTCACGCTCTCGGACCTGCCGGCGAGCGTGCGCCAGCAGTTCACCGGACGCGAGGGGACGACGGGCGGCTTCGTGTTGGTGTACCCGGCGGTGAACCAGTCGGACGGCCAGGCCGTGCGAGCGCTGGCGCGCGAGATTCGAAGCGTCACGCCCCCCGAGGGTGGGCACGTGTCCGCGGCGGGCGAGTCCATGGTGATGGCGGACATCCTGGACATGGTGACCCACGAGGCGCCGCTCATCCTCGGGGGCACGACCTTGGCGGTGCTGCTCGCCATGTGGATGACCCTGGGCGGGCTGCGCATGGCGGTGCTGTGCCTGTTGCCCACCGTGGTGTCATTGCTGGCATTGATTGGGCTGATGCCGGTGGTGGGGTTGGAGTTCAACTATCTGAACATCCTCATCATCCCGGTGCTCATCGGGACCACGGTGGACGCGGGCGTGCATCTGCTGACACGGCTGGCGTCGCCGGGCAGTGACTTCGTGGCGGTGTACTCGGAGACGGGGCGTGCGATTGCGGGAGGCCTGCTGACGAGCGCCATGGGGTTCGGCGCGCTCTTCCTGGCCAGGCATCCAGGCCTGAACTCGGTGGGGGCACTGGCCAGTCTGGGATTCGCCACCAATCTACTGGTCATGCTGGTGGCGTTCCCCGCGCTGCTGTTGGTCCTGACGGCGCGGGGGCACCGCAAGCGGCGAGCGCGGTTGGACTCGGAGGTGAAGGAACGGGCGGCGGCGGGGGGCACGGGGCCCGAGCACGCGACGCCTTGAGCTGAAGCAACACACACCCACGAACGGAGGCGGTAATGGTGAAGCACATGAGGCGTTGGATGTGGGCGGGTGCCATGGCGGGGACCCTGGCGCTGGGCACGGCTTGCAGCGCGACGGAAGCGCCGGTGATGGTGGCCCAGGCGGACCCCAGCACCACGACGAGTGAGCCCGCGACGGGTGGCTCGGGCACGACGACACCGAGCCCCACGACGACGGACCCGATGACGCAGGACCCGACGCAGTCGACGCCGGGCACGGTGCCGAGCACGCCGGACACGAACCCGGGCAGCACCACGACGATGCCGGGTGACACCACGGCCCCGGGCAGCACGTCCACGGCGCCGGGCAGCATGCCCACGTTCGACGGCGACGCGGGCATGGGCGGCTCGGGCCCGACCACGGTCCCCGACACCACGGACGACAACGCGTCCGGCACGTTCACGCCGCCCGCGGGTGGCTCGGTGCTGGACGGCGGCACGAACTGACGTCCCTTCGCGCATGAGCGCGGCATGAGGGAGCGGAGACGACTCGCTGGAGCCGTCTCCGCTCCCGTCGCGCCTCCGAGGCGGGCCTGGACGCTGGACAGCCCCGCTCGCGCCTGCTTTGTCGCGAAGCCGATGCAGACCCAGACGCCCCGCATCCTCTCGCTCCACATCGGCCTGCCCCGCGAGCTCGGCACGCCCGGCGCCGCCGACCCGATGGAGCGGCCGTGGACCAGCGGCATCCACAAGGAGCCCGTGACAGGGCCCGTGTGGCTGACCTTCACGGGGCTCACGGGTGACGGACAGGCGGACCTGCGCGTGCACGGAGGCCCCGAGAAGGCCGTGCTCGCCTACGCCGCTTCACACCATGCCTTCTGGCGCGAGCAGCTCGGCCGCGAGGAGGTGGGCCCGGGCGCCTTCGGTGAGAACTGGGTCGTCTCCGGTGGCGCGGAGGAGAGCGTCTGCATCGGCGACGTGCTGAAGGTCGGCACCGCCCTGGTGCAGGTGTCGCAGCCGAGGCAACCCTGTTGGAAGCCCGCGCGGCGCTGGCGCCACAAGGAGCTGGCGCTGCTGATTCAGCGCACCGGACGCACCGGCTGGTACTTCCGCGTCCTCCAGGAGGGCGAGGTGCGCGCGGGGGATGCGCTGGAGCTCGTGGAGCGCCCCCATCCCCGCTTCACCGTCACCTTCGCCAACCAGGCCATGCACGAGCACCGGCCGGAGGACGCCGCGGCGCTGGCGGCGTGTCCCCTGCTCACCCCCAAGTGGCGCGAATCCCTGCACCGCCGCGCGCGGGGGAATCGAGGGGACGACGCCCCTCGCCTCACGGGGCCCAACGTCGACGGCTGACTCACGCGAAGCGGCGCCTCGAACACGGTCTCGACGCCCCCCGAGACACGTGTCTCCAGAGGCCTGCGCCAATCGCAAACACTCCGCCCTTGCACTTCGAAACAGTCTCGAGACAAGCGGCCCGCGGCAGCCTCCGCCCGCGGGCGCCAGCTGACAGTTCGGCCCTGGCAAGTCGTCCCCGCGTCGGGCACCCGCCGTCGTCCGGAGAGCAGGCAGCCGGAGGAGCGTTCCCTGCACGCCGCGTTCCGGCTGCTCACGTTCCCGGCCAGCAGCAGCCAGCCACAACCATCGCAGCACTCCAGAACTTTCCAATGAGGGGAACCACCATGAAGAAGTTCATGAAGACGAAGCTCGTGTTGGGTTCGCTCGCCGCCGGCGCGCTCGTGTTTGGCACCGCGTGCAAGTCCGACTCGAGCGCCAAGCGCGACGACACCACGGCGCCCACGACGACGGACACGGGCACCACGACGGGGACCGACACGACGACGACGCCCCCGTCCGGCACCAGCCAGGACCCGGGCACGGGCGGCACGGGCATGGATGACCCGACGATGAGCCCGTCGCCCGACACGGGCGTGGACGACCCGTCCAGGGCCCCGCCGCCCTCCACCGGTGACACGCCGGTCAACCCGCCCACGGGCATGGACCCGTCGACGGACCCGGGCACCGGCGGCTCCGGCTCGCTGGACCCCGCGGATGACACCGCCGTGGACCCCGGCACCACGGGCGACGGCGACCTGACGGCGCCCGACTCCAGCAACCGCGAGGACCCGTACGCCCCGGACGCCCTGCCCCGTGAGCCCGAGTCCGGCCGCTAAGCCAGGCTCCCGGCCCAGGCGCTGACCCGAAGCGCCGCGGCGAATGGAGCTCCCGATGCCCGCGCCCCCACCGGCGCGGGCATCTGTGTTTCCAGGCAACGACGCGGGGCCGCCGCACGCCCTCGCCCCGCCCGTGGACACACGAAGCCCGAGCGACACGACGCCACCACCTCACGAGGCGCCGCGTGCCCAGGTCGAGCCCCACGTCACGACTCCGCAACGACAGAAGGCCCACGCCCCGACTCGGGCATGGGCCTCCTCGCCTGCGTCACGCTGTCGACGCTCAGCTCACGCTGACGCCGGGGTAGCGCCCCGGCGTCGACTTCGGCTCGATGATGCGTGGGGTGTCATCCACGCCCGGCGTCCCTCCCGGCCCCGTGTGCGGGTCCAGCGTCTTGGGGGCACGACGCGTTGGCCCGTCCTCGGCGCCAGCGTCATGCTTCGGGATGGTGGGGAGGTTCTCGGTCGGGATGTTCAACACGTCCTTCTTGCTCATGACGGCCTCCTTTCCTCGCAAGGTGGTACCCCCGCGCCTCCCGAGCAGCGTGCGCCTGCTTGAATGGTGGCCCCGGCCTTGGCAGCGTCCGCTCCGGAAAACCTCGCAACCCGGAGTATCCACGCCATGCGCCGTCTCCTCGCGGTCCTCGCCGTCCTCCAGCTCGCCGCCTGCGCCACCACGCACACCAACGACCCGCAGAACCCGACGCCGCCCGTGCCGCGCCCCGTCCCGCCCGACTCCAGTGAGGCGCGCCGGCTGGGCACCGAGGCCGACAAGCTGCTCGAGGACGGCCGCTACGAGGACGCGCTCTTCCTCTACCGCCGCGCGTGGAACGACGGCTTCCGTCACCCCGACGGGCTCTATTACGCTGGCGTCATCGCCGCGCGCGCCGGCAGCCTCGACGAGTGCATCATCTGGCTCGAGCGCGCCGCCGACGAGGGCTTCTCCGCCACGCAATCCCTCACCACCGAGCCCTCGCTCGAGGCCGTGCGCACCCACGCCGCCTGGAGCCGCATCGCCGAGAAGGTCGCCGCCAACGCCCGCAAGGACGCTCCCGCCGCCACCACCCAGAACTGACGCTTCACCTCTCTTGAAAAACTGAATCACCATTCATCTTCCGCGCCCCAGAATCGCCGGGGCGCGGAGGACCCGCGCCTGACTCGGCCCGTCTCGACGGCGGCCGAGCGGACCAGCGCTCCGTCGCCTGCTCGAGCCTTCGCGCGACGTGGAGCACGGGCCGGCCGGCACACCGGGTCGGTGGCACCTTCAATGTGAAACGCGCTTTCCTGACAAGGCGCGGAGACATGCCCGGTCCCCGATGCGCGGGGGGCCCCAAACCCAAGAGAGGCGTGATGAGTTTGAAGTTGCTGCTGGCCGGCTGGCGTGGGGGGGACGCACCGCACTCGCCGACATCCGAGAACGCGCGCACGTGGCTGGGTCAGGTCGAGCGTTGGTTCCAGACGAATGCATCGGAGTGGTTGGAGAGCAGTCGCTTCGGCACCGGTCCCCGAGGCGCGCCCCAGCTGCGGCTGAGGCTGCACCCGGCCGCGGGCGAGGTCTCGTTCCTCGCGGCCAGTGGTTCGCGCGTGGTCATCTCCGCGGAGACGTCCGCGGTGGGCCCCGGCTACCACGTCTTCCTCTGCGACACGCTCAAGGCCATGGGCCAGGCGCTCGACATCCAGTGGGTGCAGGCCGACGACACGTTGGACGTCGGAGACCCCACCGGCTACTTCCACACCGGCGACGCGGGGCCCGTGGAGGTCTACATGCTGGCGTGGCTGCAGGAGACGGTGGCCCAGGTGCTGCGCATGCGCAGCCTGGGTGAGTCCGGCTTCGCCATGTCCATGCGCTTCGGCCACATCTTCGAGCACCCCGGCGCGCTGCTCACGCCGCTGGGCCCTCGCGACGAGCGCTGGCTGCGGCGCGTGTACGAGGACCCGCGCGTGGGCATGGACGTGTTCCCCTGGTGGCGACAGGGCGTCGGCGCGCACGCGCGGCTGGGACGCGCGCTGTGTCGGCTGTGGACGGAGGTGGCGTGGCGCCCACCGCTGCTCGAGCAGGAGCGGCGGCTCTTGCGCGACGTGGCCCGCTCGCTGGAGCTGGCGTGGCGCGAGGACCCGGAGCTGGCCTATCCCTGGCGCGAGTGGCGCGAGGTGCTCGGCTACCTGGGCGTGGGCGGCACGCTGGCGGAGACGGTCCATCACCACGCGGACCAGCACGCGGCGCGCGGGCCGTCCATCGGCTACCGGCGCGGGGCGGTGCAGGTGGCGCTGCCGGCGGGCTGGGAGATCCGCATCCCCGGCTCGCTGGCGGAGGCGCACCTGGAGGACGGGACGTGGGTGGCCCGGGACCATCGGCGAAGTGTCCGCTTCGTGCCACTCGAGGACGACGCGGAGGAGCACTTCGCCACCACCACGGCGGAGCGCCGGGCGCTGGAGCTGGAGTACCAGGGCGAGCGGGTGAGCGGCCGCGCGTCGCTGCACATGGAGCCGGGCGAGTGCCGGCTGACGGCCCTGTGCAGCTCCGGGCGCCACCGGGCGCTGTGCGTCGTGAGCTTCGATGACCCCGAGGAGGAGGACTGGGCCCTGGGGACATGGCGCTCACTGGACCACGCCGCCGCTGCCTGACGGTTGCCGGTCCGCGAGGGCCATCCCACATTCAGCGGGCATTTTCCTTGAGAGGAATCGAGAGTCCGCATGAGCAGGGAGGTCTGGCCGGGCAAGCCCTGGCCGCGTGGCGCCACGTTCGATGGCTCCGGAGTCAACTTCGCCGTCTTCTCCCAGGCGGCCACCCGCATCGAGGTCTGCCTCTTCGATGCGGCGAACCCGACGCGCGAAATCGAACGTTTCACGCTGCCGGAGGCGACGGACTACGTCCACCACGGCTACGTCCCCGGCCTGGAGCCCGGGACGCTCTACGGCCTGCGGGTGCACGGCCCCTACGAGCCCGCCAAGGGCCACCGCTGCAACCCACACAAGCTGCTGGTGGACCCGTACGCCAAGGCCCTCCACGGCGAGGTGGACTGGAAGCAGCCGGTCTTCGGCTATCCGCTGGGACATGCGCAGCAGGACCTGGCGCGCGACGAGCGCGACAGCGCGGCGGGCGTGCCCAAGAGCGTGGTGGTGAGCGACTCCTTCGACTGGGGCAATGACCGCCGGCCGGAGATTCCCTGGCGCAAGACGGTCATCTACGAGGCCCACGTGCGCGGCCTCACCATGCGCCACCCGGAGGTGCCCGAGCACCTGCGCGGCACGTACGCGGGCCTGGCCTCGCCGCCCATCATCGAGCACCTGAAGAAGCTGGGCGTCACGTCGGTGGAGCTGCTCCCCATCCACGCCTTCGCGGACGACTCGTTCCTGGACGACAAGAAGCTGTCCAACTTCTGGGGCTACAACACGCTCGGCTTCTTCGCGCCGGAGCAGTACTACGCGAGCCGAAAGACGCCGGGCAGCGCGGTGGCCGAGTTCAAGGCCATGGTGCGCGCGCTGCACGCCGCGGGGCTCGAGGTCATCCTCGACGTGGTCTACAACCACACGTGCGAGGGCAACCACCTGGGGCCCACGCTGTCGCTCAAGGGCATCGACAACGCCAGCTACTACTGGCTGATGCCGGACGCGCGCTACTACCTGGACTTCACCGGGTGCGGCAACAGCGTCAACGCGTCCAACCCGAACGGCGCCCGGCTCATCATCGACAGCCTGCGCTACTGGGTGGACGAGATGCACGTGGACGGCTTCCGCTTCGACCTGGCCACGGTGCTGGGGCGCACGGGCGAGGGCGGCTTCGACCCGAGGGCGGCGCTGTTCCAGATTCTGCAGCAGGACCCGGTGCTCAGTCGGGTGAAGCTCATCGCGGAGCCGTGGGACGTGGGGCTCGGCGGCTACCAGGTGGGCGGCTTCCCCGCGCCGTGGCGCGAGTGGAACGGCAAGTACCGCGACGCGCTGAGGCGCTACTGGAAGGGCGACGAGAACCTCGCGGGCGAGGTGGGCTACCGGCTCACGGGCAACTCGGACCTGTACGCGGAGGCGCGGCGCAAGCCGCAGGCGAGCATCAACTTCGTCACCGCGCACGACGGCTTCACGCTGCACGACCTGGTCACCTACAGCCACAAGCACAACGAGGCCAACGGCGAGCACAACCGCGACGGCGCGGACGACAACCAGTCCTGGAACTGCGGCGTGGAGGGGGAGACGGAGGACGCGGGCGTCGTCGCGCTGCGCGAGCGCCAGAAGCGCAACCTCCTGGCCTCGCTGTTCCTGTCCACCGGCGTGCCGATGATCGTCGCCGGCGACGAGATGGGGCGCACGCAGCGGGGCAACAACAACGCCTACTGCCAGGACAACGCGCTGTCGTGGGTGGACTGGTCGCTGGACGAGCGGCGTCAGAAGCTGCTCGCCTTCACGCAGAAGCTCATCCACTTCCGTCACCGGCAGCCGGTGTTGCAGCGCCGCCGCTACTTCAAGGGCGCGCACCTGTGGGACTCCGAGCACAAGGACCTGGCGTGGTTCCGTCCGGACGGCTCGGAGATGGGCGAGGAGGACTGGAAGAAGCCCTTCGTGCGCTCGCTGGCGTTCCTGCTCGGAGGTGACGCCATCCCCACGCCGGACGAGCGCGGCCAGCGCATCATCGGCGACGCGCTGCTGGTGCTGCTCAACGCCCACCACGAGCCGGTGGCCTACACGCTGCCCGCCCTCACGGACGGACAGAAGTGGGAGCTGGAGCTGTACACGGCGGACGACACCCGGGGCGCGGAGAAGGTGCCGGCGCGAGGCCGGTTCGAGCTGGAGGGGCGCTCGATGGCGGTGTTCCGGCAGGTGGAGCGCTGAGGGCGCGTGGCACCCCGAGCGAGGGGGGACTCGGGGTGCTCGCGTGTCGGAAGGCGCGTGGCCTCTCGCCTGGAGCGCGATGCGTGCGCGAGTGAAGAGACTTTGCGTCCGAGTGGCTCGCGGACAGTGGACACAGGTGAAGGTTCATCGCGCCGTGGGGCTCGGAGCACGGTAGAACGGCCGTCCCCATGCGAGCGAAGCGCCATGTCCCGCGGTAGTCCCCAGGAAGAAGCAGTCCGGGCCATCTACGGGGAGATTGCCCCCGCCTACGAGGCCCTCTTCCCCGTGCTGAGCCGGTACGAGGACCGCGTCGAGCGGTTCCTCGCGGACGCGGTGTCACCGGGGTGCCGGGTGCTCGACGTGGGCTGCGGCCCGGGGCTGCACACCAAGGGGCTGGAGCCCTCCGTGCACGTGGTGGGCACGGACCTGTCGCCGCAGATGCTGGACCTGGCCCGGCAGGCGCGCCCCTCGGGTGAGTGGTACGCGCACGACTACTACCAGCCGTTCCCCTCCGAGTGGGGGCGCTTCCAGGTGGCGCTGGCGTTGGGCTGTCTGGACTTCTGCGATGACCTGCGGCGCGTGCTGCGGCACATCGCGGACATGCTGGCGCCGGGTGGGCGACTGTTGTTCACCGCGCTGGAGCGCAGGCCCGGCCACGAGGGCCACGAGGCCCCCACGCGCGAGGTGCGGACCGCGGGGCCCTCGGTGACGCTGCACCTGTATTCCTTCGAGGAGGCCGCGCGCGCCGTCACGGACGCGGGGCTGGAGCCGCGTGCCTACGTGCATGCGCCCGGGTGGGTGCAGCTCGCCGAGGAGCGGACCTTGTGGTTCGGCTGGTGGGAGGTCGAGCGTCGGTAGCGCCGACGTGTCGGGTTACACTGCATGGTCGGGTCAACCAGGAGCACACTGCGGATGATGACGGAAGAAGACATCCTGGCGGCGGAGGAGACGCTGCGCCGGGCCATGCTCGCCAGCGACGTGGACATGCTCGACCAGCTCCTCTCCGAGGACCTCGTCTTCGTCAATCACCTGGGACAGGTCTTCGACAAGGACGCGGACCTGGAGGGGCATGGCTCGGGCTCGCTGCGACTCACCCGGTTGGAGTTGGAGGAGCCGGTCATCCGGTTCCTCTCCGCGGGCGCGGTGGTCGTCGTGCAGGCGTCGGTCGCGGGCCGGTACGCGGGCACCGACTTCGCGGCCCAGCTGCGCTACACCCGCGTCTGGCAGTGGGTGGACGAGCGCCCCCAGGTGGTCGCGGGCCAGTGCACCGCCATCGTCGATGCGTCGAACTGAAGTCCCCGGCGCGAGCGCGGCCCGGTGGACACGCCGCCGTGGCTGCTCGGACGCGTCTGGGGCCCGTGAGTGCCTCAGGACGCGCGGGGTCGCGCGCAATGGGCTGGCCCGAAGGTTGCCTTGGCGTGCACCGCTGGAAGAGCCGTGCATCCACCTTCTCTCGAGACTGCCCCCATGAACTCACGCTCGCTTCGCGCCCTCGTCCTCTCGCCCCTGCTCGCGCTGGCGCTGGCCTGCTCATCCGCGCCGGTGCGTCCGACCGCCACGGAGGCGACGCGAGAGGCGGGAGCGGGTGAGTACACGCTCGCGAAGGACATCACGGTGCGGCGCATCGCGCCGGGGGTCTGGGTGCACACGACGCTCTCGGACGAGGACTTCGGCCTCATCCCCGCCAACGGGCTCATCGTCGAGGATGGGGACGGCTCGCTGCTCGTGGATACGGGTTGGAATCAGAGGCAGGCCGAGCAGCTCGTCGACTGGGCCGCGAACACGCTGGGCAAGCCCGTCCACGCGGCCGTGGCGACGCACTTCCACGACGACCGGACCGCGGGCATCCCCGTGCTCTCCGCGCGGGGCATCCCGGTGCACGGTCTGGAGGACACCGTGAAGCTCGCGAAGGAGCGCGGCAAGCCGGTGCCCACGCGCTCGTTCACGGAGTCGACGACGCTCGGTCCGTTGGAGTTGTTCTTTCCCGGTGCGGGCCACGCGCCCGACAACATCGTGGTGGTGCACCGCGACAGCCAGGTGATGTTCGGCGGGTGCTTCGTGAAGGACGCGGCGGCGAAGGACCTGGGCAACCTGGGGGACGCGGTGGTCGCCGCGTGGCCCGCGAGCCTCGAGCGCGTGCAGACGCGCTATCCCGACACGCGCATCATCGTCCCGGGCCACGGTGCTCCGGGTGGCCCGGAGCTGCTGAGCCACACGCAGGCACTGCTCCGCTGAGCGTCTCGCCGCGCGACGAGGCCCTGGAGGCATGAGATTCCGGGCCCCCAAGTGCGCGAGCAAGGGACACGGCCCTCGTCTGTCTGCTCACTCTCGACTCCACTCGGGAGCGTTGGGCAGCACACGGGGATGGGTCAGCGCGAGCTCGGCTGTCTGCCTTCGGGCGTCGAGTCCGCGACACGTGCCTTGTGCGTGAGGGCTGGGCCGAATGGGCAGGTGTTGGTGACGTTCCTACCGTGCATCCGGGGCGAAGCGCGGAACCTGGGCCGGCGGGTGGGATGGAGGAGGGGCGTCATGAGGCGAGTGGCGGCGTTGGTGCTCGTGGTGGCTGCGAGCGGGTGCGCATCGGTGAAGGTGGAGCAGCGTGACGGTTGCTGGGTGAAGCAGACCCGCACGTTCCCCTCCACATTCAGGGAAGAGGTGGGTCCATGCTCCCGACCGAAGCCGGAGTGGTCCGCGGACCGGCTCACGCGACTGGTGCAGGAGTGCGTGATGCACGCGGACTACCGCTGGCAGAGCAGCGCCATGGTGGCGTGGAACCGGGGTGAACCCCTGCCCGTGCGCGAGCCGGACGAGAAGGTGCTCGAGGCCTGCATGGTGACCACGGAGCGGATGCTCTCCGCGGAGAAGGGCGCGCTGGAGGCGCAGCTCAGCGATGTCTCCAAGGAGCGCGACACCCTGCGCGCCAACCAGGAGCAGGAGCGGGAGCAGTACCGCACGAAGCTGGATGCCCAGCGCGATGCCGCCCAGGCGGAGCTGCTGAAAGAGCGCGAGCGACTCCAGGACAGCATGGACCAGCAGCGCGCGCACTCACAGGCGAGCCTGGACCGCGCGCGAGACCAGATGCACGAGAGCAACGGACGACTGGCGACGGCGCTCGGCGAGGCGGCGAAGCGTCCGACTCCGTCCGCGGTGGCGACGGCCACCTCCTCGTCGACGAGTGAAGGCAGGTCGGACACCCGCAGCGACTCACAATCACGAGGCGATTCGCGCTCGCGTGGTGACGCGCCGCCGCCTCGCGTGGCACGGCCCACGGTGGCGACGCCCGCGTCCATGTGTTCGCTGCCCGCGAAGCGCGGCGCCTCACAGACCACCGCGTCCGCCCCGTCGAGCGAGGCGAACGCGTCCCAGGAACCCCCGAGCTGCCAGCCGATGACTCCCACCGAGCCGCCCGAGGCCGAGCCCGCGCTCGTGACTCCGGCGCAGTCCCAGACGACGGCCTCGGTGCCCCTGCCGCTGCTGCCCAGGCTCCCGCCTCAGTAGGGCTTGTCGCCCTTCACCACACCGAACGGGGACGGCTCCATGAAGACGCCGTTCACCGTCGTGCCGCCGTTGTGGATGGCGGGGAAGATGGGCTGCATGCTCTGGGGGAAGCCGAAGGTCGGCTTGCTGAGCGCGTCGAGCCGGCCGAGCTGCTCGGCGCTCAGCTTCACCTCGAGGGCACCCACGTTGTCCTCGAGCTGGGACAGGCGCCGGGCGCCGATGATGGTCGAGCTCACGCCCGGCTGCGCCTGCACCCAGGCCAGGGCCACGCGCGCGATGGTGCTCCCCTGCTCCTTGGCGATGACGCCGAGCGCGTCGACGAGCGCGTAGGTCTTCTCGTTCAGGTACGACTCCACGAAGGCGCCGCGGTCACCCTTCTGCTGCCCGGCGTTCGCGCGCGTGTACTTGCCGCTGAGCGCGCCGCTCTTGAGCGGGGACCACGGGGTGATGCCGAGCCCGAGCTCCAGCGCCATGGGCACCAGCTCCTGCTCCACGCTGCGCTCGAGCAGGGAGTATTCGATTTGCAGCCCGATGAACGAGGACCAGCCGCGGAAGTGGGCCATCACGTTGGCCTGGGCAATCTTCCATGCGGGCGTGTCCGAGACGCCGAGGTAGCGGACCTTGCCGGCGCGCACCAGGTCCTCGAGCGCGGCCATCGTCTCTTCAATCGGCGTGTGGATGTCCCAGTTGTGCAGCCAGTAGAGGTCGATGTAGTCGGTCTGCAGGCGGCGCAGCGAGTTCTCGCAGGCCGCGACGATGGACTTGCGGCCGGAGCCGCCGCCGTTCGGGTCGCCGGGGTACAGATTCCCGCTGAACTTCGTCGCGATGACCAGCCGGTCTCGCCGGGCCGGGTGGCGACCGACGTGGTCGCCGATGATCTTCTCGGAGTGGCTCTTCGTGTAGAAGTTCGCCGTGTCGATGAAGTTGCCGCCGAGCTCGATGTAGCGGTCGATGATTTGCTGGGACTCCTCCACGCTCGACCCCCAGCCGAGGTCTTCACCGAACGTCATCGCACCAAGGCACAGCGGGCTCACGCGCAGGCCCGAGCGGCCCAGCGTCACGTAGTGGTTGAGAGGCATGTGGACTCCAGAGGAGTGCTACATTGTGAGGACGACGATTTAGTTCAATCTGGAACTGGGTTAATGTTGAACCAATTTCCGCGCAAGGCTCCATGTCGAAAATCGACCCGGCGAGAATCTGGTCGTTGAACCACCGGCTGTTGATGTCGGTGATAGCCAGTGTCGCCTCCGACATCGCCGCGTTGGGCCTGGAGACGAAGGAGCTGTTCGTGCTGGCGGAGGTGGACGCGCACCCCTACCCGGCCGAGCTGGCGGCAGCCCTCTGCATCCCCAAGCCCTCGGTGACGCTGTACGTGAAGCGGCTCGAGGCCGCGGGGTTCCTGCGCCGTGAAATTGATACCGCGGACCTGCGGCGTCACCGCCTGCAGCTCACCTCGGCCGGCCGCAAGGTCATGCAGCAGGGGACGACGCTGCTCTCGGAGGCGTTCGGCACGAAGCTCGGACGGCTGACCGCCGCACAGCAGGCGGAGCTGCGGGCCCTGCTGGAGAAGATGAGCTGACTGTCAGCCCCGACGCGGCGCCCGCGTCCCTCGCCCCCGACGCATTCCAGAGGTGTCACGGGGCTGTCCCCGGGCTCCCGAATCCGGGCATGGGCGCTCTGCGCTCGTGGGCCGGACAGGGTGTCCCCCGGGTCCATCGTCCGCGGTGACTCCCTCACATCGGGGCGTCCGGCCGGCCGCCGCGAAAGCCAAAGCGAGCAACCCCTTCCAGGGACTGCTCAGAACTAGCTCACCTGGTAGAGCACAAGACATTGGATCTTGAGGAGAAGGTTCGAATCCTTCGTTCTGACCTCTTCCAAGGCTGTCGCTCATAATCACCTGATTTTGTTTCGGATTCTTCCAGCCAACCAGTTGCGTAGCAGAGACGTAGCTAAACGAACCCTTCCTGATGTTTCCCGGGTAGGAGATCTTGAGCTTCGCGACCTCTGTGCAGAACGTGCTCCACGGCAGCGTGGTGTACTCGCCCATCTGTTCAAGGTCGCGCCGCTGGGGCTTCCCGTGAGTAACCCATTGGAGAATCTCCGGCCGCCCGCCATCCTCCTGCGCGAGTGAGATGAACGTCCGCCTCGCGTCGTGCATGCGGCGCTTCCTCAATCCGAGGAGATCCAGGTCTCGATGCAGTGCCTCAAGAGACCGCGTCGCACGCCGGTTGTTCCCCTTCCTGGATGGAATCAGAATGTCGTCCAGGGTCGGAGCACGGCCCATCAGGCGCTCCCAGCCCTCTTCCCACCAGTCAGCAAGAATCCGGGCAAGAAGGGGGTGGACCGGCATCTCGCGGACGACTCGCGTCTTCACCTCCTTCACGGACTTCAAGGTCCGACTGAAGCTGCGCGCCACAGTGATAGAGCCCAGCGGCTTCCTCTTGGGGTCGTAGGCCTTCCACGGCAGGGCAGATGACTCGCTGATTCGGAAGTCGCCCAAGAAGGCGAGCGCATAGAGCACTCGCCTGTCCTCAGGAATCAGGCGACTTGAGATGAGCTGCTCGACTTCGCCTCGCTCGAAGACGGCGGTCTTGCGCCAGTAGGGGTCCTTGTCGACGATAGGTGGCAGGACCTTCGATGCCGGACGTATCGTGCAGGGTGTTGCTCCGATGAGTTCATCCTCAAGCGCCGTCGAAAACAACGACTGGACCGTCGCATAGATGGCGCGGACTGAGCGCGGTGCATGGTCTCCCGACGACTTGAGGTTCAGGACCATGTCGCGGATATGTCGGTACCGCACGTCAGCCAGTACTAGATCGCCAATCTCCTTCATGGCGTAGCGGAGCCTGCTTCGCTCCTGCTTGAAGGAGGCGTGACGTCGCTTCTCACGGACTGCCAGCCATCGGTCGGCATACTCTCGGACAAGGAGCCGGCCGCCACCATCAACGCCTACAGCCTGGGCGGCCTTAACTTTCCGCTCCACGGTCGCGAGGAGCTTCGCTGCCTCGTCCTTGTCGGCCGTCCCTGACGACTTCAGCTTTCGCTTCCCCGCCTCGTTGTAGAAGGCGAGCCACCAAAACGGCGAGTCACCCCGCTGGTAGACGGAGCCTTTACGAGCCGCGCCCTTCTCGCGCCGTTTCGCTCGCTCCTTCTTTTCGGACATCAGCCAACCCTCCCAAGCAAATGGTCGGCACGAGCGTCGACTTCGCTTGCGGAGAGCGCTCCAGGCTCTCGCTCAAGCGCAGCCATCAGTTCCTTTCGGCTCACCAGCACCTTCCGCCCTTTTCCTCGTCGTTTGAGCGAGCCATCGCGGAACCAACCCTGGATGGTCCGCTCACCACCACGGATTAGGGCGGCAGCCTCAGCGATAGAGAGAAGCTCCTGTTCGGTGCCAGCCAGCGCGGCACCGATCTCCTCACGGATGATTCGCCTGAAGAGTGCTTCCAGTTCTGCCTGATTCATCTCAATCCCTGCCCGGACTCTCGCACTGAACAAAAATTAGGTATGGACTCTGTTACCTTACCTCTTAGGTTGTCAGAGTGCCTGAAGAGATACACGCCGAGAATCGGCAGAGCGCACCTGCGCCACTAGCAACGACTGCGCCAACTCAGGGGGACGGGAGGTACGCCCAGGAGCGCCCAGGAACGACACGTCGTGAGACGTGTTTCTCCAGGAGCACAGAGACATCTGGCATGGAGGAACGAAGGACTCGTCCAGGGGACGGACGCACCATCCAGGTCAATGGAGACACGGCGAGCGGGAGAGACAGAGACTCACCGCGCACCGACTCGACACTGAGGGGACAAACTGCAAGGCGGCGACCCACTACGCCCTCCGAAGAAGATGGCCCCGCCAGGGCTTCCGGGCTCCTAGCGGGGCGCATCCCGGCCGCACGCATTACACGTGCGACAACAGTCGTGAGCTGTAATCGCTGCCGGAAGTCAGCGATGGGTGCGCGTCTAAAATCTTGTTATCACCGCTACCACTGGATAGCGGGGGAAATCAAGTCGACATTATCGAGCTGGGCCCGCGACGTGGGGAATTGTCTTGGGCGGCTTCTGACCTGGCGCCGCCACCGGGATCCAGCACTTGTCGCCATGCAGATACGATTCTGGGCAGGGAGGATCGTCGTTGAACTCGCGCCAGCATCCACCCTCGATAAACTTCTTCTTCGCGCCAACGCAGGTCTCCGGGTTGCGAAGCTGCCAACTCCATGGCTTCGGCATCGGAGCAAGGATCGCGTCAGGCGGGAAGAAGACGACAAGGGGGAGGTCCTCGATTGGCTCAGGTGCAGTGAGAGCCGCTTCGGCAACACTCGTCATCCAAGTCGAGTCGATGACATTAGCCACTGCCATATCGCCTTGCGCGCCGGGCAGCGCGACAACAGGGCGGTTCAGGGTGGACTCCTTCTCTGGCGAATCCATGCTGAGCACCCCTGCTCCAGCAGCTATCACGCCAGAGAGCGCAGCTGCGGACGCGGCGAGTCGAACAAACGTCACCCGGGACCGTGCGCGTTCGAGGTGGCGCTTCCCGCCCCCCCGGAGGTGTTCCTTCACCTCCTCGCGCGTGTCGACACGAGCCAACCCACTCGCGATCCTCCCCAGCCCCACGGCCACATCCTCGATGGTGCCCGGAGAACGCTTCACCACCATCGTGATGTGCGGAGGTGAATCTCCGCAGACCACCTCGACGTGAAACGGCTCGAGCGGTCCCCACTGTTCCTTGTTGCGTCCGGGAGTTACCGACACGCAGGGCGTGCCAGTTTCCTTTTCTTGACCCTCATAGACCGACATGTCGGAGCCTCGATGAAGTCTCCGACTCACGTGGAACGGCCCCAACGGGCCGCCATCCCAAGCCGGAGCGGGAATCGCGCGCGACTCCCCTCCTGCGCGCACGGGCTCCGACGTAGCACCTCCTCGATTATTCACGCCTGCTCGCATGTCCGGCTCGCTCCTCGACTGGCCGCTCTATAGCCGATAGACCCGACATGCCGGCTCCTACTTGGTCTGCGGATGATCTTGGTCGCCATCAGCCCTTGCCTCCCTTCTTTGATGCCGACGGCCCGCTCTCCTTGATGGCCGCCCCCAAGGCTGGGCCTGCCAGCTCCGCAAGAATCGCACCGATGCTCACGCCTCGGACCTTGGCCTGCTTCTCGACCTCGAACCAAGCCTCTCGTCCCATCCTCTCTGCCGCATCGCGACAGATGCGGATCGCGTCCTGAATCGTCTTCCGCATAGGGACACCCTGCTCCTTCATGGCCGACAGGAAGTCATCGACGTCCGGGTCTGGGACGAAATTGATGAGCTTGCGTTTCTCTGCATCCGGAGATGCCTCCTCACGCTTCTTTGAGGGCTTGGTCGGAATCATCCGCTCTGCACTCCTCTTATGGGCAGCACCTGTAGCTCTGTGTCCCACGTTACCCCTCGTTTACGAGCCTAGCTGCCTCTTTCCACCGCAGCACCCATCTTGCCTACATCTACATCAAACCGACATCGATATCGAATCAATCTTGACCAATAAAGATTGTAGCTTTACTGTCCACTTCGTCGATTCGACGGACGGATGGGGCTCCCGGGAGGGAGAGCGGGGCTGGGTGGGCGCGAGCTGGGTGGCCAGCGAGGACGTCTCGAAGCACAGCACTAACAAGGGGGCAGGACATGGCAGAGCAGAACGGGCAGCAGCGAGAGATGACCGAGGAAGAGAAGTGCAGGCTGGTGGCCGGCCCCTTCGAGGACCGACCGAAGAACCGACGGTGGGAGCAGTTCAAACG